>JAAYJX010000056.1 GCA_012522695.1 Erysipelotrichia bacterium | reverse complement strand
CCTACAAATCTAAATTTAGCAATGATTTAAGTTCTTTTTTAAGAGCTTCAATCTCATTATCTAAAGAGTCAATTTTATCAAGAATTTTTGCAGGTGAATCGTATTCAATCTTTTCGTATTCAACTTCAATATATTTATTTATAGATAAATCATAATCATTATCAACAATACTTTTTTTATCTACAAAGAACGACCGATCCTTTCTTGTTCTATTAGTTTCATTTGGCAAGTTATTAAACCGATTTATAATGTCAGGAATATCATTTTCTTCAATTGGTGTTCTTTTATCATCAAGTGAAAAGCCATCTGCTTTCATATCATAAAACCATACTTTCTCAGTTCCGCCTGTATTTGTTTTTGTAAATATTATAATAGCAGTCGAGACGCCTGCATATGGCTTAAACACTCCGCTTGGCATAGATATTACTGCTTCAAGTTTATGATTATTAATTAATTCTTTCCTAATTGCTTTATGAGCATTACTGGACCCAAACAAAACACCATCAGGGACAATTGTTGCCGCTCTTCCACCAACTTTTAAAACTCTTAGCATCAATGCTATAAACAATAATTCTGTTTTCTTTGTTTTGGTAACTGCTAATAAGTCCTTAGATACTGCTTCATAATCTAAACTACCTTTGAAGGGTGGATTTGCTAAAACCATTGTAAATTTATTTGAAGCTTTGTTTTCCACTGAAAGAGAATCTTGGTATCTTATATCAGGACCATCAACACCATGAAGCATCATGTTCATCGCGCCAATTCTTAACATCGTTTGATCTGTATCATATCCACTAAACATTGTTGTCGCATATTTTTCTCTATTATCAGCTTTTAATAATTCATCACTATAATTTTCATTAATGTATCTTGCTGCCTCAACGATAAATCCAGCGCTGCCCATGGCAGGATCAACTATCCTATCTTTTAATGTTGGTTTCATTAGTTTAACCATCATTGCAATAATGTGCCTCGGGGTTCTAAATTGTCCATTTGTTCCGCTCGTTGCAATTTTAGATAAAAGATATTCGTATACATCCCCCATGATGTCTTTATTATTTAAATCTAAATCATCTAAACCATCTATAACCTTTACTAAAACTCTGGCTGTTGGCACCATAAAGACTGCATTTTCCATGTATCTTGAAAAAGCAGTATCTTTACCATTATGTATTTGCTTAATAAAAGGAAATACGTGATCCTTAACCGTTATAAATAATAATTGTGGATCAAAGTGTTTAAACCTGCTCCATCTTAAGTTGTCATAAGGAACATCGATGTTTTGATTCGCATCAATATAGTTTCCATCTTGAAATAATAGATTCGTCGCTTTTACACCAAGAACCTCTGCATTGCGTTCTTTTTTTATTTGGTTATCATCTAATAGTTTAATAAACAAAAGGTATGTAACTTGCTCAATAACCGACAAGGGATTAGCAAGGCCGCCAGTCCAAAACGTCTCCCAAATATTATCAATCTTATTACGTAATTCACCTGTAATCATAAAAATACTCCTTAAATTATTTTATTCAATTAGTAATCAAATTACTAAGTAGCAGGACGCTCATTTAATTGTATCACTTTTATGACCAAAATTATATTGGATGTTAAAAAACGCAAAAATGTGTTAAGTGACAAACTTAATGCAACAACTATAAATATTTTATAACTATTCTTAGTCAGTGGACCAAAGGGAAAGAAATTTTGATAATTTATTTAGGAATCTCCCAATTCTCATCTTTTAATAACATTTTGTGTGAATTAGAAATAAAGGGCATCTAAATAAAGTGTCTAATAGCACATAGCGATGTGTGTAATAAGGCACAATGTTATAAATTTCAATTTGTCGACTTGTT
>JAAYJX010000004.1 GCA_012522695.1 Erysipelotrichia bacterium | reverse complement strand
TCACTTCCTTTACATTAAAAATATACTCTAATTCTATTAAACTATAAACTTTATTGCGATAAATTGTTTGAATTAAATGAAAAAATACGAAACTTTATCTTAAAAGATAGTATTGAAGATAAAAACGTCTAAAATAAATAGTGAGGTAAGGAAAATGATTAAACAACTAGTAGACAAACAGCGAGAATATTATCTTAAAGGTTTAACAAGACCATACGAAACAAGAAAGCAAAATTTATTAAAACTAAAAAAAGTTATAATCGATAATCAAGAAAGTATTTATGAGGCCTTTTTAAATGACTTTAATAAAACTAAATTCGATGTTATATCAACCGAACTTTCTTTAGTGATTCATGAAATTCACTTTATGCTTAAAAATTTAAAAAGGTTAATGAAACCAAAAAAGATTTGTTCAAACTTAATAAACTTTCCATCAAGAGGTTATATTTTTAAAGAGTCTTATGGAGTAACGCTAGTTATGGCCCCTTGGAATTATCCTTTGCAGTTATCTTTACTCCCGGTTGTTGCTTCACTTGCAGCGGGTAACACGGTTATTTTAAAACCTTCAAATTATGCAGAAAACGTCGCAAATATTTTAAAGAAAATTGCCGATGAATTTGCTCCTGAATTATTTAGCGTTGTTTTAGGTGGTCGCGAAGAAAACCAAACATTGCTTGACCAAAAATTTGACTTCATCTTTTTTACAGGTGGTAGCGTTGTCGGTCGTATAGTATTAGAAAAAGCGAGCGTCCATCTAACACCCGTTGTTTTAGAACTAGGCGGTAAATCTCCATGTGTTGTTTTAGAAGATGCAGATCTAGACTTAGCAGCTAAGCGCATTACGTGGGGTAAGTTTTTAAATAGCGGTCAAACATGCGTTGCTCCAGATCATATTTATGTCCATAAAAACATAAAAGAAAAATTTATTGCAAAAGTTCAAAAATATATTAAACAATTTTACTATGATGAAAGTGGAAACTTAATCAAAGAATACCCACAAATTATAAATAATAAGCACCTCGAAAGATTACAAGGCTTAATCGATAAAAAGAAAATTGTTTGTGGAGGAAAAGCCGACTTAGTAAAACGTAATTTAGAGCCAACGGTTTTAGACAATGTTACTTATAAAGACGCTGTTATGGGTGAAGAAATATTTGGACCTATTATGCCAATTTTACCCTTTGACAATGTTAGTGAGATTATTGAAATATTTAAAACTCAAGATAAGCCTCTAGCGTTTTATGTCTTTACAAAAAACACAAAATTAGCTAAAAACATTATGCAAAAAGTCAGTTTTGGCGGTGGTGCTATTAATGACACCATCATGCACTTAACACATGAAAAACTTCCCTTTGGAGGAATTGGTTTAAGCGGCATGGGGAGTTATCATGGTAAAAAATCATTTTCTACTTTCTCACACGAAAAGAGCGTTTTAGCAAAAAAAAGGATTGAATTGCCAGTAAAATATCCGCCTATTACAAAAAAGAAAACTTTGTTTTTAAAATGGTTTTTCAAAATAAAATAAAATATTTTTAAAAATTAAAGCACTTTTCTATTATTTTTTATATTGTGAGTATAAAATTTTATTAGAGGTACACATTTATGAAAACAAAAAAACAATTTTTGTTCTCCTTCATCGCCCTTAGTGGGCTCTTACTTATCACTTCATGTAACTTGGGTTCTGGTCCAAGTAGTTCTACATCACCATCAGACACAACTCCTAGTACAAACATCGGTAAGGCGGAAGCTAATCGACAAGTTTTAAATGCCGTAAATAAAATGGCAACAACACATATTCATTCTTTTGAACTTGATTTAGGAGTCGATGTCTCCTATGAAGGCGTCTCTAATCTTATAACTGATGAAGAAGAAGTAATTCAAACAGTCTCAGTTGATGCAAATGTCGATTTAGCTATCAAAGCTAATAAACTATTTGGCGATAATGCTGAGGCAAGTATTATTTTAGATACATCATTAAATTTGGATTTAGATTTGATAG
>JAAYJX010000055.1 GCA_012522695.1 Erysipelotrichia bacterium | reverse complement strand
CAAACCAAAGAAAATTATTTATATTTCGTGCGAGCCAGAGACGCTAGCCCGCGATATTAGAATTCTTGCCGGCCATTACAAAATTGTTAGCGTTCAGCCGGTCGATATGTTTCCGCAGACACACCATATTGAGACGGTGGTCTCATTAGTTTTAAAAACCCGATAGAATCTATAAGTGTAATTATCTAAACTTAATTATTCAAAATTAGACAAAAATCTCTATTCAATAATTAACACAGATAACTTACAAAACATTAGTCACAAACATATAACAAAAACACAAAACACAAATTAAGATCTATCTCACCCATAGATCTTTTTTTCATACTTTCTCCCCCGCCCTTATAAAAAAATATTAGTAATTTATATCTACTTATTCCTCCTTCCTTATATAGACAAACTAACTAACATACTCACTCTCATATATAGACAAATAATACTTACTTACTACAAACCTTATATATAAATATATAAACTAACACACCCCGCCCCAGCCTGCCACCCTTGCTTAAACCCTGCGACCAGACTCATTTTAAGCTATCAAACAAGCCCATACAGAAGCTTTGTCGCAATACCTAAGCAAATACCAGGCTGCAGCTCAAAACACGTCTTCTGCAAGGCTCCCGTCCCAACAGCAAAAATAGTTCGTTTTCCCCGCTCGCGATAGCCTTCAAACACGACATAATATGGATGGGCGACTTCAGACAAAACAGGATAATCGCACTTAGACAACGTTATATTGAGGTCTGTAAAAATCATTGTTTTAAGAAGATTAATGAATGAAATGGGAAGTTTTGATAAGAAAAAGGGGAAATGAAACTTCTTAATTTAGTTTGAAAAGGGAAGTTTTGTGAGAAATAGGAATAATCATAGTGTCACATTTAAGAAGAAATTGAGTAAATGTAATAAGATTTTTAGAGCTTAGGTTATTGTTGAACAAATATCAATCAAGTGAACAATCTAAAACTGAAATAGTAAAGATGTGCAGTGAAAACAATAAAGAAAAGACAATTGGTGTAGGATCTGAAATCATTATTATTGATATGAAGAACGAAAAAGATTATGCAGGTAGATATGGCACAGTAGCGCATATTGACGACATAGGCCAACTGCATGGATCCTGGGGCGGTTGTGCTCTAATTCCTGATGCTGACATATTCTTAGTTATTTAATTTCAACCCCTGCGAACGGAGAAATCCTAGTAGCGGGGTTTTTATTTATGGCTCATTCTTTTAATCTATGTTTTAATTTTATTAATAAACTATGGATATTTACGTTTCGTCTTTATTTGATAAGTCTTTAAGCAAAGCTTCTCGTAGAATACAAAATGATCTTGAAGAGATAAGAAATTTTATAAGAAGCATACCGGATGAAAGAGACCTTTACTCACGCAACTCTTTTGGCTTTAAAAAATATAAGAAAAATATTTATGGCATTGATGTTGGAAATACTCATTCAAAAGGCAACGATGCGCGCCGTTTAATTTGTGCGTGCTACACATATGAAAGCAACACTATGTTCATTAGGTACAAAGAATCTAACAGCACTGGCAGATATATTGTTTTAGTGGATATTGTTAAACATGATGAGCAAAATAGAAAGGCTCTTCTAGCATCTAATGGTATTTCTGAATGGGACATTACAAATGAAGAAGAAAAGATAATTGAATCTTTGAACAATAACGATATCAAGTTTAGAAAGGTCTTTAACTCCTTTAAAGATGGCACCCCAGTGTTGACTTTGGATAAGTTTGAAACAATTGATAAGTTTATTAATGAGTCTGGACCTGTTGTTTTGCCTGGTATTGCTGGCAGTGGAAAAACTGAGATTATTATCAGAACAATTGAAGAACTTCTTGAGATTTATGAAGGCGAAACGAATGTCCTTTATGTAACTAGGTCAAACACCTTGTTATCAAATGTTCAAGGTAGATTCAAAAATCCAAAAAATGTTGATTTTTATACAATTAAGAGCCTTCTTGTTAACTATCTTGATGAAATTGGCAAGGAACATGGAAGTGAAGTTGATTCATTCTATTCCTTTACAAACTTTTGTAACGAACTAATTCATCTAGAAAGATCAACATATAGCAAACAAGAACAAGAATTGATTAAATTTGTCCAAAAATGTCAATACTATCCACTTTACTTAGAGATTTACGGATTTATCTTTGGCTTCATGAATTTGAATTGGGATAGAATTGAGACCTCGATGATTAACACTGACACGTATTTAAATGAGAACTATGGATACTGTATCTATGGCAAAAATGATAGGTCGTTAGTATATGAACTAGCTAAAAAATATCGTGATTATCTTGAAGTGAATAAGATTATCAACACAAATGAAGTTAGCTTTGATTTTTCAAGGTATGAAAACAGAAAGCAATATCAATACATTTTTATAGATGAAGGGCAAGATCTGACTGAAGTTGAAGATTTTATGTTACTCTCCTTGCTTGCTCCTGGATGTGAAAAGAATGTTCTTTTTAGTTTTGATAGAGAACAAATAGTTACTCCTACTTTTTTCAATATTGGTAGGTTTAGAAGCAAATTGTCTTTGACTGAATACAACGATAACAGAAAATATAAATTTGGCTACAATCCTTTGACTGATAATTTCAGAAATCCGAGTTCAGTTGTAAAACTCATCAATTCTTTTAACATCGTTAGAACTAAATATGTTCAAACGGAAAGAAATGAAGATAGAGTAATGGAAAAAGTAAGAAATAAATTAGCAGGATATGCTGGCATATTTAATGGAAACATAAGCGAGATTATTGAAAAATTTGGGCACGATCCTAAAACAGTGATTATCGTGACCGATGATTATTATAGAGATTTTACTAAGTCTATTTCACAAGAGAATTTGGGCAATTATGTTAGTCTTCGCACTGTCACAGGGGTTAAAGGGTGTGAATATGATAACGTTTTTGTTGCTAATTTTTTATCCAGTCGAAGTGTTCTTTCGAACTCGAGAGGTTTTGAAAAAATGAAAATGGATTACTTGTTATTAAGCAATTATTATGTCGCTATCACAAGAACATCTATAAATTTGGTTCTATTAGAACAAAACGATAGTGGAATAGTAAAAGAGGTATTTGAACAGTATCGAAAAGACTACAACAAATCTTTGCCAGTTGAAAATGTTCTTGATGATATAGTTGTTTTAGGAGAATATAACGCTATTGAGTACATTGAACGCGCAGATCAAGAATTTGATCAAGGAAGATACAAAGAAGCATCCTATTATTACCAATATGCTTTGAAATCTAATGAAATATCAGACGACCCACAACTCAAAAAATACATTGACAACAAACTCAAAGTATCAGATGTTCTTAAATTGGAAATTGATGAAAGTACAAAAGGAGATATGTTGATTGCTCTTAATGAATATAACCTTGCAAAAACTTATTACAAAGAAGCTGGGGACAAAATTGGTTTGCAAATTATTAACATGATTGAAAATGAGGCAACAAAAGATATTGAATTTATGTTTGCTGAAAATAAGGTAACGTACGAAAGAATAAAAAGAATGGGTGGTATAGTACTTGAAGCATTTAATTTGTATTTAAAAAAGAAGACCTTTAACCTTAAACAAATTAAAGATAAAAATAAAGTTCAAATCGAACTAATTAATAAACAAACACGGAGGATAAATAAATGACAAACGATAAGGATTTATTAGAAACTATTAATGATTTCACTAGAACTGCAGAAAGCATTAGTACTGGCCTTGAAGAACTAAAGAGAAGTGTTGAAATATTAAGCAATACATTTTCTGATTTAGACAAGATTAATAAACTTAATGAGTCTATTAATAATGCGTCTGATAGCACAAAAAAACTTTTATCAATTAGTTCAAGCCTTGATTCTTCTTCTGAGAAAATATCATCTTTTGATGAAAGAATTAATAAAATTAATGAAGCTATTGATGGCGTATTTGCAAAACTAACATCATTTGAGAAGAGTTCAGATATTTTTAATGAAAAGATTGAGAAAATTGAATCGAGATTTAGTTCAATAAATGAGAAAATGAGTGCAAACCAAAAAAAGATTGAAGAGATTCAAGAAAACTATTCGTCGTTGCTTAGACAACAAAACCAATTATCTGAATTGCTAATTACTAAAGAGGGCGAAATTGCTGAAGCAAGCAAAGCTTTAACTAAGATTATTAAAGAACTAAATGAGAAGAGCATGGACGAAAAACGTGCTGAGCAGTTTTTGAACGATTATATAACAGCGTGGTACAAAGAAAATGTGACTTTTTTTGGGCTTAAAAAGAAAAAATAATGTCTTAATGCCAAATTAAGTTGCAGTATTGTAATAAAAGAAAAGCTCCCGTTAAGGAGCTAGTTACTTCGACATTAAATCGTTTATTTCACCGTTAATGTCAGAGATAGAGATGTTAATCCACTTACTCAATTGTTCGAGTTTTGTTGGTTTCATCTCTTTTAATTTGACTGGAGAGAGTAGTGCGAATTTTTGGATTGCTCCTCCAATGATGGAGCGGACATACTCACTGATGCGGTTAGCCTCAAACAATTCATCAGCGTATTTTTTCACAGCTTCTGCTCTGTAGCCTTTTTCTTCTTTGAAGAACGCTAAGTTATAAAGCGTTCTAACACTATCAAAGAAGGTTCCAAATTGATGTCTCACTGATGAGACGGTCACTGGAAGTTCTTAATCGGACATAAGTGTTTCTCCTTTAATAAAACTATTATTGGTAACTCTCGTGCTACCTATATTTAACTTATAAGCTAACCTTTGCTGCTTATGTCCGTGTATGTAATATACATAATCTTTGATTTTATTGCTCTATTTTTTCTTTAAAAGCGACATATTAATATATGGAGGTATGTTTATGCCAAAAGAAGAAGAACAAGTGTGTTGCATTTGTGACAAAAAATTTAAAGGTTATGGCAATAACCCAGAGCCTATTAAAAGTGAAGGGCGTTGTTGTGATGAGTGTAATGAAACTGTTGTAATTAAAGCCAGGATTGAGAAAATAATGGACTCGTGGATTGAAGAAGGCGCATAAAAGCGCATTTTTAATAAATCGTTAGATGACAATCTCAATGCAACATAATGCCTTTATTTCGATTGATTCGGAAATTTTTCATTTTTTGTTGCGTTGAAGTTGACCACATTTGCGTTTTT
>JAAYJX010000054.1 GCA_012522695.1 Erysipelotrichia bacterium | reverse complement strand
TTTGGAATGAACAAGATCCAGTAAGTCCTTATGAAATAAAGCGAAATAATTTACTTTATTATAATTATCAACAAAATAGAAATCCTTTTATTGATCATCCTGAGTGGGCAAGAATTGCTTTTGATCCTAATTACGTTGGTGATGGAGCATCGAGTAGTCAAGGTGGAGGCGTTATTGAACAAGAGGAACTTCTTGGTATTAGCATTACTAATGCACCGGAAACACTTAAGCTTGGTGAAACTTTTGATACAAGTAATTTAACTGTCACAGCCCATTATCGTTTAATGGGTGACGAAAATATATCTAATTCTTCACCATCTCTAACGTTTGATCTCCCTGATACTTCTAAATTAGGAATGCAAGCAATTAATGCGTCATATACCTACTTAGACACGACCAAGCATACGAGTGTTTACGTACATGTCACAAATGAAGATGTTCAAGTTGGTGATAAGATTACAAACGCTAGTGATTTATTTATTAGTGAATACATAGAAGGTAGTAGTAATAACAAAGGACTAGAGCTTTATAATGGGACAGGTTCAGCTGTAAATTTAAGTAGTTACAAATTGCGTTTGTATAATAATGGCAGTACTACTCCTAACGCAACTTTGAATCTGTCTGGCACATTAGCACACGGATCGACTTACACAATTGTTAATAGCCAAGCAGTCACGGCCTTAAAAAATAAAGGCGATACGACGAGTGGTGTAACTGGTTATAACGGAGATGACGCAGTTGGACTATATAAGAATGAAGTTTTAATCGATCTGATTGGTGAAATTGGCATTCAAAAAAAATGGTCCGGAACTGGGGCAAACGGAGTACAAGGTTCAACTGAAAATAGGACACTTGTCCGTGCTGATTTTGTTAAAAAACCTAATGTTCTTTTTTCGTTTGAAGAATGGAATGTATATGCAGAAGATACATTCACATATTTTGGAAGTCACTATATGAATCCAATTACACCAGGGATTTCTAAAGAAACACAAGCTAGTGCTTGGGCTACATATTTTTTAGATATAACAAGTGGCTATTGTGAATCTTTAGAAGGCTTTGATTTAGTAGGTAATACATGGAATACATTAGGTGATGAATATAACTACATGGATTCAACTAGCAAAACATTATATAAAAACGCAACTCCTAATCCTAATAACACAACTGATATTACTGGAGCAAAAGCTCGTTATATATATTTAGTTACAAAATATTCTGAATTATATGCAAATAACTTTATGGTGGATGAATATAACAATTCAATATACATTCCCCCAAGTGTTACTAATAAAGAAAACAATAAAAAGAATGCCTTTATTATTGTTCTAGTTTTAACGTCGTTAGTAACATTGGGCTATGCTTTTATTAATCGAAAAAAGATTAAAAAGCAATAAAAAGGAAGGGTAGACCATAGTCATCCCTTCTCAATCAATATCATTTTGTATTTAAAAAGATTATTTGTCAAATTTTAAAGTTTATTATTGATAATTGTTAGAAATTTGTTGTGATTAATAACAGCAACAATTTCATTTGTTGACGGTTTTTATAACGTATGTTAGCATATAATCGAAGTAAGGGTTGCGTTGCGCCCGATTAAAGTGGCTTCGGCCACTTTTTTTATTCAAATATATACAAAAATAACTTAAATATCTGTTTACTTGTTTTATTAAAAAAAAGGGGGGTATCTTCAATAATTTCTATGTTGACGTCTTTATTGTTCGCAACGACAACTTTATCAAAAAAAATTTGGTAATTCTAATGTATAATATGTCTTATTTATTCGATTTTCACCCACTAAACGGCAGTATTTTATTTTGCCTTAAAAAAACAAAACCAAGGATTTCCTTGGAAAATGTGTAACCATTTTTTTAGATATGCTCCGAAGAATTCATATCTCTCTCACGTTTGCAGTATACCATGTTTTTAGATAAAACAAAATATTTTTAAATCGAAACAATAAAATCTATTATCTTTACATAATTCGAACCAAATGTTTTGGAATGGAGAATGTTATTTATACTACGATTGTTTCCCTTGATGATATTGGTAGAAAAAATAAGTAAGTCCTTAGAATAT
>JAAYJX010000053.1 GCA_012522695.1 Erysipelotrichia bacterium | reverse complement strand
CATTAATATTTATTATAATTGTTTCTTAAAGTTGTTGCATTAAAAAACAATTTTCTTTACTTAAATTACTCTTAAAAATATTCATTAAATTTAGGTTAAAAAATACGATAAAAATTGACATAACAAAAGTAATAAAAACATTCGATAAAATCTTACTTTTTTGCATTTTTAAATTTCAGTTTTTTGCTTGAGGAAAAAATTTCAGTATTTCTTAATAGAAATTTATTGCATATTCATTAATTTTCCTATATATTTTAATTCGTCAATTTATTTTAATTTTAGACAATAATAATTACTTGAAAAAGGGGGATCAAAAAATGGCGATTAAAGCAAAAAAAATAAATCCACAAAAAGTTAGTAAAGATGAAATTATTATTAGTCTTAAAAATATTTCCAAAGAGTTTGATGAAACGTATGTCGTTGATCAATTTAACTTAGATATTAAACGTGGAGAATTTGTAACTATTTTAGGTCCTTCAGGTTGTGGTAAAACGACAACTTTAAGAATGATTGCGGGCTTTGAAACGCCGACGAGTGGTGAAATTCTTCTTAATGGTGAAGATATCTCCATTTTACCTCCACATAAAAGACCAGTTAATACCGTTTTTCAAAGATATGCTTTATTTCCTCATTTAGATGTTTATGATAATGTTGCTTTTGGACTTAAATTAAAACGGATTGAAGAAAAAGTTATTAAAAACGATGAAGAAATAATTAAAAAACGTCGTTTGAGTGTTGAAGAAATTGATGATAAAGTTGCCAAAGCTTTAAAACAAGTCGATTTAGAAGATCTTGAAGACCGTGATGTTTTAACACTTTCTGGTGGTCAACAACAACGAGTTGCAATTGCGCGTTGTTTAGTTAATGAACCACAAATTTTATTACTTGATGAACCTTTAGGCGCGCTTGATTTAAAAATGCGTCAAGATATGCAACTTGAACTTAAAGAAATGCATGATGAACTTGGGATTACATTTATTTACGTTACGCATGATCAAGAAGAAGCTTTAACGATGTCAGATACGATTGTTGTCATGAAAGATGGTCTTATTCAACAAGTTGGTTCACCGATGGATATATATAATGAACCAGCGAATGCCTTTGTTGCTGACTTTATTGGTAATTCAAACATTTACCACGGGACGATGATAAATACAAATCAAGTTCGTTTTTTAAATTATATTTTTACGTGTGAAGATGATTTTCCTAAAAATGAAAAAGTTGACGTCGTCGTTCGCCCTGAAGATATTATTATTACAAAAAAAGATCAAGGGATGATTAATGGCTACGTTGATACAAAAATCTTTAAAGGTGTTCATTATGAATACGTTTTGTATGTTGGTAAAAGCGAAGTACTCGTTCAAAGTACAAAAGAATTTCCGATTGACACAACAGTTGGTTTAAATATTGAACCTGAAAGTATTCATGTGATGAAAAAAGAATATACGATTAATCGTTATCTTGATGCTTATATTAATAAACATGATGAAGTTATTATTTCTGAAGTTGCTTTTCCAATTGATATTACCCAACTAGTTATAAATAGCCATGTTGATGAAGACGGCTATGTTGTTAATAATAAAGGACAAAAATATGACTTTACTGACGCTGAGGTTATTGCCGAGATTCAATTTAGTGATGTCCTTCTTAGTGATGACTTAGAAAAAGGTTTATTAACCGGGATTGTTGTTAGTTCTTTATATTTAGGTGATCATTATCAATACATCGTTAGAACAATTGAAGAAGAGGAAGATTTTATCGTTGAAACCCAAGATTTATATAATGAAACAGACGTCGTGTCAATTGATGTTAAGAAAGAAAACATCCGTTTAATTTTAAAAGGAGACTTAACAAAATATGAAGTTTAAGCGTAAACAATTAGTTATCCCTTATACGCTTTTTCTTTTTCTTTTTGTCATTATCCCAATTGCGTTAATTTTTTATTATGCTTTTAGTGATATTAATGGCCATCTTTCTTTTGCTGCCTTAGTTAACTTTTTTACTTCGACGACAAAACTAAAAGTTTTGCTTGTTTCTTTTTTTGTAGGTTTATTAAATACCGCGCTTTGTTTAATAATTGGTTTTCCCCTTGCTTATTTCTTAGCACGTAAAAAATATAATAAAAATACGATCTTAGTTATGCTTTTTGTCATGCCGATGTGGATTAATTTTGTGTTACGGACTGGCGCGACAAGAGACTTACTTGATTGGATAAATTTAAGTGGTGGTAAATATCCTTATTTAGCGACGATGATTGGGATGGTTTACAACTTCTTACCATTTACGATTTTACCGCTTTATTCAACGATGTTAAATTTAGACCAATCTCAAATTGAAGCTGCCGCGGATTTAGGCGCGAATCCCCTTCAAGTTTTTACAAAAACAATTATCCCACAAACTTTACCAGGCCTTGTTAGTGCCTCAACGATGGTTTTTATGCCGACGATGTCATCTTATGTTATTGCTGATGTTTTAAGTGAAGGACAAATTAGTCTTTTTGGTAGTTCAATATATTTACACTTTTCTAATTCACAATGGAATGAAGGCTCGTTTATGGCCCTCATTATGCTTTTTATTGTTGGTATTTCACTTCTTGTTAGTAATTACTTTAATAAAAAGAAAGTAAATGAAAAAGGTGACCAAGGATGGTAAGATTTAAAAAACTTTTTGCTTCAACTTACATTTACTTTATTTTATTTTTAATGTACTTACCAATTTTAGTTTTAATTGCTTTTTCTTTTACTGAAGCAACTAATGTTGGTGTTTGGACGGGCTTTTCTTTAAATTTATACGTTCGTCTTTTTACTTCGCCTGAAATAATGATTGCCTTGGGCAATACCCTTATTATTGCCTTTATTAGTGCGCTTATTGCCACGCTTTTAGGGGCTGCTGGCGCAATTGGCGCCTTTTATTCGAAAAAGCGGATGAATAAACTCGTTGAAGGAATGACACAAATTCCAATTGTGAATGCTGAAATTGTGATGGCCCTTTCTTTAACTGTCTTATTTGTTTTTGTTGGTAGTGTTATTTATAAGGGTCAATCGATTTTTGGTTTTTGGACACTTCTAATTGGCCACGTTGTTTTAAGTGTCCCGTTTGTTTATGTTTCTGTTCGTCCAAAACTTATTCAACTAGATCCACACCTTTATGAAGCCGCACTTGATTTAGGTGCAACACCTCGCGTGGCTTTATGGAAAGTAATTATCCCACAAATTATGCCGGGCATTTTTAGTGGCTTTTTACTTTCATTAACACTTTCTTTAGATGACTTTATTATTACCGCCTTTACAAGAGGCACAGGTTTATTAAACCAAGAAGGAACAATCGAAACACTTTCAACTCTTGTCCAAGCGAAAATTAAAAAAGGACCAATTCCTCCAGAAATGCGCGCTTTAACTTTTCTTATTTTCTTAATTGTGTTAGGAGTAGTAATTGGACTTAGTGTTTATCAAAATAAACAAAAGAGTCGTTCAAGTAGTCAAAAAATGAGAAAAAGGAGGTTACCTAAACATGAACTTTAAAAAAGGATTTTTTCATTTATCTTTATTATTTGTTTTTACACTTCTTGTTAGTGCTTGCAGTGGCATTATTCAAGGTGGTCAAGACGTCTTACGTATTTTAAATTGGGAAGATTATATTTATCTTCAAGATAAACCAAGCGGCTATGAGGCTAAAGACTTTATTAAACAATTTGAAGATCATATTTATGAAAGCGAAGGTAAAAAAGTAAGTGTTATCTACGATACTTTTGATACGAATGAAACGATGCTTAATTCTCTTCAAACTGGTAAATCAGTTTATGATTTAGTTTGCCCAAGTGATTATATGAT
>JAAYJX010000052.1 GCA_012522695.1 Erysipelotrichia bacterium | reverse complement strand
TTTACGAACAAGATAAAGACCGCTGGGTTTATACTGAACCTTTTGAAAACTTAATTGAAGGTGAATTTAAAACACTTATTATTCCTTTTGGATCGTTTTCAAAAAGCCAAGTAGTTGGCGACGGTGTTCGTCAATTTTATTACATTCTTAATTTGCAATTTGGCCTTAATAAAGCTTACGGCACAGGCACATTATCTTTCCGTAATTTTAAAATCGTTTCTTTAAGTAATGAATTTAGTAATGAAGAAAGAATTAAAAACGTTGGGATGGACGGTGTTATTGAAAACTTTGATCAATATATTTCCTCAAATGAGTTACTTTATAGTTGGTTTTTAACCGATACGAATAAAGATGAATTTATGGAGCTTGAAAAAGAGAAGAAGGCTGGAGGTAGTAGTAATCGTGCGGCCGGTAAAGTTTATTATAAAAGCGATATGGGAATTGCTGCTTATTCGGTTGCAACAAACGTCACAACAAGTAACGCTAACGCCTTATCAATTTGGATTAAAGACGGCAGTGTTAAAGCTGAAAACGCCGCCTTTAATTATTTAGATAATGTTACGCCCGAGATGATTATTCAACTTCGACTTAAAACAGGCGAAGAATATCGTTATACATTACCTTCGGTTAGTAGTATTTGGACAGAACATACTATTCCTTATAGTTTATTTACAATAAATAATCCGGAAATATTTTTCGAAGGACCAGGACCATTAGTTAGCGAAGAAATTGCTTATTTCTCAATTGGTATGCATTATTCATACTTTTTAGAAGATGGTAGACCTTATCCAATGTATTCTAGTGATAATCCCGTCTATCTTGATAATATCCGTTTAACAACTTCTACTTCTTATAGCGAGAGTATTAAAGAAATAATATATTCACCAAGTGAAGATGATCCAAAAATTTGTTATATTGATGATTTTGAAAGTTACGCAAACGTTGATGAATTATTAGTTAATTGGGGTGATGCGGTTAATTTTGATTATTCAGAAATGTCTTTATCAAATGATACTGCTGGACAAATTGATAACTATCAAAGTTTAAAGCTTCAATATGAAGGAAAAGCAACGAGCGTTAATTATTTCTTAGCGACAAGTTTTGCTTCTAGTGTGGAAGCGCGCGGGATGGAAATTTCACTTAAAGGTGATAATAAAGCAACACTCTACATTAATATTTATCTTGAAACATCAGGTAGTATTTTACAATTCCGTTATACCTTAACAAACTTCGGAAATGTATGGAAAAAATATACAATTGGTTTTGAAAATTTTATTAATCTTGCGGGTGGTAATAAAAATATTGTCGTTGGTGACGTCCAATTTATTCAAAAAATCACGTTTGGAATTACGAATAATGCTGATGATGAACGTAGTCATATTTATGTTGATGACTTAGTTTTTAATGGAAAAATTTCTTATACAGCTTTATCAGTAATAAATTTATAAGGAGGCAAAATGAAACTAAAAAAATACACACACAATCCAATCTTAAAGAAAAACGAAGCTAATGCTTGGGAATCGCTTGTTGTTTTAAACCCTGCTGTTATTTATAACGAAAGTGATGAGCTCTTTTATATGCATTATCGTGCGGCAGGAAAAGATATAGCCCATGTCATGTATGTTGGCTTAGCAACAAGTGAAGATGGTTTTAATTTTAAAAGAATGCAAGACACACCTCTTATTGCCCCTGATCCATACGGTTTAGATGCGGGGGGAATTGAAGATCCACGTTTAGTTAAGATGGGTGATTACTTTTATTTAACATACGCTTCACGTCCTTTTCCTCCAGGTCAATATTGGCGGGATGACAAAGTCGATTTTGGTTATAAACCTGAATTTGGCCCAAAATGTTTAATTAATAATTCAACAATTAGCCATTTAGCGATTTCGAAAAACTTAAAAGAGTGGAAGAAGTTAGGACCAATTAGCGACCCACGTTTTGATGATCGCGATGTCGTGATTTTTCCTGAAAAAATTAATGATCAATTTGTCATGATTTCACGTGGAATGGAAAGATGTGGGGAAGGTTATCCTAATAAAAACCCCGCTATTTATATTTCTTATAGTGACGACTTACTTTTCTTTGATAATTATAAGTTATTAATTAAAGGTGAAACGTGGTGGGAAGATGCAAAAATCGGTGCTTCTACGCCACCGATTAAAACAAAAGACGGTTGGCTTTTACTTTATCATGGTGTTTCCTTAAAAGATAAAGCTTATCGTGTCGGTGCACTTTTACTTGATTTTAAAAATCCTTCAATTGTTTTAAGGCGGAGTAAAGATTTTATTATGGAACCTGAACACGAATATGAAACAGAAGGTTATTATAATGGCTGTGTTTTTCCAACCGGAATCGTTATTAAAGATGAAACATTATATGTTTATTATGGAGCGGCTGATCAATATATTGCTGTGGCAACTTGTCCGCTTGATGAATTATTAATGTTTTTAAAAAGAAAATAAGGAGTAAAATTATGAAAAAAAGAAAATTATTTATTTTATTTTTAATCCCTTTTATATTAAGTAGTTGTGATCCAGTTATTGATGATGATTTACCTAGTGATGGTCGTTTAATCGTTAACTTTATTTTAAACTATCGTCATCAAGAAACGACCTTACCTTCAGGCAATGAAGCACTTGGTGATGATTTACTTTATAAACAAGTAAAATTAGAAAAAGATTCGCTTTTAGAAGAACCAGATGATCCTTTTCGTTATGGTTATCAATTTGCTGGTTGGTTTAAAGAAAAAGCTGGACTGAATGAGTGGGATTTTGAAAGTGATTTTGTTGTTAGTAATTTGTTTTTATATGCTAAGTGGCAATTTGAACATGACAATGAATATGTTGAGCCAGATTACATACTTGAAGAAAGGATTGATGAAACAATGGAAGAAAGTATTATTTTAGAAGGCGTTTGCAATATCCCAATCGAAAGCGGACTTGTAAACTTAACAAAAGCCGCAATTATGCGCTTAGAAAATAAAAGTGATAATTGCCTTGAATATTTAAATTATGTTCGCAAAAGTGAAACGGAAATAATTCATGCGACTTATAATCCACAAACAAAAACAATAAGTTTAAAAACAAAATATGAAGGTGTAGAATCTGACATTAGTATCTTAGTCGTTGATGTGACATCAAGTTATGCGGTAAGTGGAGCTTATGAAACTAAAGCACAAGCTTATGAAGCAAATTCTCTTTCAACACCTGATCACCGGGTTATGTTAGGTGGTTCATCATCGATGGAAAACTGGGAAACATCAACAGAAGATATGATGCCAATTATTTCTTATAATTACGGAATTGGTGGGACGGTCATTGAACATTGGCTAAATGGTTTGGCACGGCGTCTAATTTATCCTTTTTCACCAAAAGCCGTTGTTTTATATGTTGGTATCAATAATATTATTTCTTGGCATAGTGGTGGCGAATTAACTGGTGACTTATTAATTGACTTAGTTGATGATATCCATTTCCACTTACCAAACACAAAAATCTTTTATGTTTTAATGAACCTTACACCGAACTTTTTACAGTATACTGATGATATTCATCGTGGTAATCAAAAAGTTATTGATTACGCTAATAAGGACGACAATTCAACTTGGCTTAAAACAATTGATGCTGGGACAATTTTATTAAAACCAAATGGCGTTCCACATGCGGCTTATTTTTTAAGTGATGGTCTTCATATGTCCGTTTATGGCTATGTTCTTTGGGGCGGAGAAGTTAAAAAAGCTTTAATGGCCAATTTATAAATATGAAAGAAATATTTGATTCAACAGCTCAATATTTAGAAAGTAAAAAAAAGTTAAGACAACTTATAGTTTATTACTTTGTCTTTTCTTTTGTCATTTTAGGTGCGCTTCTTACTTTCTTTTTAATTTCAAACGATAATTATTTATTACCTTTAATAATTAATATTGTTTTGACAATTATTTTCGCTTGGGGTTCAATTTATTTTTTTACAAACCCTTTTAAAATTCTTTATAGTATGAATACTTTTTTTCGTGATTTAGATTATAGTAATTTTCTTGAAAGTGAAGTAGTAATTTTAAGTGTTCAAAAAAGAAAAGCTTTTAAATATGGGCTTGAATTTTTTGTTTATGAAGCCTTAGAAAAAAGTGAAAACACAACACACCAAAGAAATCTTTATGTTTTGGAGTTAGATGAAAATATTGTTTTTAACAAAACAATTAAGATTAAAACGATCGGCAATATTTTAGTTGCGTATGAGGACACTAAGTGAAAATCTTTTCTTGGCAAAACTTTAAAAAAAGATTAGCTTATGATTGGATCTATTATGTTTTAAGCATTGTCTTATCAATTGTTTTATGGCGAGGTGCGTTTGGTTTATTACATCGTTATAAATTTTATGAAAAAATTGAACTTTTTATTGCTGCAAATATTGTTAATGACTCATTTAATGAAGAAATTATTTTACAAGTTAATGATCCATCTTTAAAAAGTTTTGAACTCAATCAAGCTTTACCAAGCGATAGTGCTTTTGCATCTAAATTACAATATGTCGGTTATCAATATTCTGACCTTTTAATTTTAAGTGAATCGGTTATTAGTAATATTGCATGCGATGAAGTTTTTTTACTTATTGATCAAGAAATTAAAGAAAGTTATTTAGAAAAGGAAGAAGAATATTTTCTTTTTGAAGAAGAAAGTTATGGGTTTTTATTGCGCGATGTAAATAAATCAAGTTGGCTTGATGAATATATTAATTTTGATATTAGTGAGAAATATTATTTATTTGTTTCTGGCGCATCACAAAATATTAGTAATAAAGGTAATTATCAAACGCCTGAATATGATTTAGCCCTCAAATGTTTAAAGGTTTTATTAGGATGAAAAAAGAAAAAATAAAACAAAACGATTTTAAAAAAGAAGACTTACCTAAAACAAGGCCAGCTTTATTTTTTGACATCTTAAAAAATCAAACAGCGATAATCGTTAATACTAGTTTATTAACAACTTTATTTAGCATTCCTTTCCTCGTTATTAGTATTTTTCTTTATTTTATTCTTTCTAAAGCAATTACTGAAGGACAAGGTTTTGATAAATTATTCGCGATTATTTTTTATGGAAGTTTAATTATGTCACCGACAATAATTCTTACGCTTTTAGGTTTTAGCAGTAGCTTTTATGTTGCTAAAAAACTTGCTTGGGGCGAAGGTCTTTTATTAAAAAATCACTTTTTCCAAAGTCTAAAAGAAGAATTTAAAAGAAGTATATTCATCTCAATAATTCTTGTTTTATCTTTTCTTTTATTTTTAAACGGAACAACTTATTTAGCTATTTTTTATCATAAAGCACCAATTTGGACAGGAATTGGTATTGCTATTTTAATTGGTCAATTCTTTTTAATGATGATTACGACTTTTTATTATTTTGCTTATCAAAGTATTTATCAAAATAATTTTCGCGAAACTTTTAAAAACTCTTTTTTAATGGCAACTGGTCGTCTTCATTTTTCATTGTTGTTTTTTCTTCTTTTTCCTGGTCTTTTAATTGCTTTAATTTTGCCTCATTATATTAGTGCTTTTGTTGCTATTTTTCTTTATGCGTTATTTAATTTTGTTGGTATTTTTTCTTGGACATTATTAACGCATCAAACGTTTGATTTATTCATAAATAGAACTCATTATCCTGATTATGTTAAAAAAGGATTATATATTGAAAAAATAAATGATAAGGAGGAAGTAGGTTAAAAACCGAAACAAAACGATGTCACAAGTTACTTTAAAACATGTCCATAAAGTTTATGAAGGTGGTGTTCACGCGGTTAAAGACTTTAATTTAGATATTAAAGATAAGGAGTTTATTGTTTTTGTTGGACCTTCAGGGTGTGGCAAATCGACAACTTTAAGAATGATTGCCGGCTTAGAAGAAATTACAGCTGGTCAGTTATTTATCGATAACATTTTAGTTAATGATAAAGAATCAAAAGACCGCGATATTGCGATGGTTTTTCAAAGCTATGCATTATATCCGCATATGACTGTTTATCAAAACATGGCTTTTGGTTTAAAACTAAGAAAATTTCCAAGTGAAGATATTGATCAACGCGTTAAAAGAGCGGCTGAAATTTTAGAAATAAGTGATTTATTAACAAGAAAGCCAAAAGCTCTTTCCGGCGGACAAAGACAAAGAGTGGCGTTGGGACGGGCGATTGTGCGTGAGCCAAGTGTTTTCTTACTTGATGAGCCGCTTTCTAATTTAGACGCTAAATTACGCGTGCAAATGCGCACGGAAATTACAAAACTCCATAATCGTTTAGCAACAACGTTTATTTATGTAACACACGATCAAACCGAAGCGATGACGATGGGAACAAGAATCGTTGTTATGAAAGATGGTTTAATTCAACAAGTTGACACGCCAATAACATTATTTGAAAATCCGACAAACTTGTTTGTTGCTACTTTTTTAGGTTCTCCGCAAATGAATATTTTAAAAGCCAAATTAGTTTTAGAAGGTAATAAATTAGTTGCCTTATTAAACGGCGATGAAAAAAAAGCAATTGTTTTTCCTGATCAAAAAAAGCGGCAACTTGCTTCAAAAGATTATATTAATAAAGAAGTATATCTTGGTATTCGCCCTGAACATTTAGAATTAAGCGAAGAAGGTATTAGCGCTGAAATTGATGTAGTAGAACAACTTGGTGATGAAAGCTTAATATACGTTAAACCTAAAGGTATCGATAAAATAATTATTATTAAAGCAAAGGCAAGTGAGCGTTATAAACATAAACAAAAAATTGCAATTAAATTTGACGCCTCAAAAATTCACCTTTTTGATCTTGAAAATGAAGCATCAATTATCGGGTTCCCGCACGAAAATCGCTTCCAAGCTAAAGCAAGAAATAATACTTTAGTTTTTGGCAAAAACGAGTGGGTTTTATCTTCTAAATTACTTGATAGAGCAGTGCAAAAAACATTTGAAGAATCAATGGTAGTAGCTTTTAAACCTGAAGACGTTTTAGTAAAAAAAGCTGATAATTGTTATAAAATACACGCAAAAGTCGATTTTATTGACGAAAAAAGCGATTATATTGCTTGCTTTGCAAAAGTCGAAGGACTAAGTAATTATTTAGTATATCGCCTGAAAAAAGAAGACAAAAAAGTACCTACTAATGAGGAAGCTGTGACCTTATATATTCCCGAAGATAAGGTTATTCTTTATCAAAATAATGAGCGCTTGCTTTTAAAAGAAAAAATTTATCCAAATGAAGCAAAGTGTCAAATTAAACTTAAAGGTGAAAAGATGATCATTACGCTCGGGAATCAAAAACTCATTTTGCCAAAACAAGAAAATATTTCAGAAGGAGAACATACTCTGCGCATTAAGCAAGAAGGAGTTAAAGTTCTCTTTAATAAAAAAATACGTAAAAAATATAAATTTGAAAAAGTTCGTTATCCAAAAAACTCTCTATTAAAAGTTTCAGCCTATGATGAAGATAAGACGGGTGAAAAAAATGCGTTGTTTGTTAAAATTAATGGGTTTGAACAATATGTAACTTTAATCGTTGAAAACAACTTTACAGTTTATGATATGCCTGTTTTTAAAATAAGTTTAGACTTAGACGCGATTGAAATTTTATAAATTATAATTTTACATTTGGAAAACGTCTATTAAATTCTTCTTTTGTTAAAAGAGAAGCATATTTTAATGCGTATTCAAAAATTAAACCTTCTTTATCAAAAGTTAAATATTTTCTTCGCCCATTTTCATCATAAAATAATAATGTTTTATGACCTAATGACCACTTTTCATCAATATAGAGCATCTTTTTAAAAGGAAATTCAAAAATTTTATTATAGCGGTGATATATAATTCTTTTTTCATCAATTTCATAATACGTTTTTTTAATTGATAAAATATAAAAAATGATCGTTAAACAAAGTAAAGCCGGCGTATAAATATAAAAACCAACCCAATCAATTTCTAAAGGATTAAATGAAACAAAAAAGCGAAAAGTCGCCATAAAAAGGAGTTGCATTAAAACATATAAAAAAAGAAACATCACAGTAATGCGTATTGGTGAAATTTTAAGGACTCGTTTTTTCATCTCTCTTATTATAACAAATTTGAAATTCAAACAATACGAGACTACATATATAAAGTTATATATGCTAAAATCATAAATAAAGAGTTAAGATTTTTAATTTTGAGGTAAAAAGATGAACAATCAAATTGTTGCGATGATCCTAG
>JAAYJX010000051.1 GCA_012522695.1 Erysipelotrichia bacterium | reverse complement strand
TACTACTTGATAAATCTAGGTTTAGATTTTTAAAAATTCCTTCTAGTGAATTAAGAACAGGATAGTGTTTATATTCAATGCCACTTGGTAATACATAAGGAGCTTTTTCAACTTCTCGGCTGCTTCTTAAATCATAGATGGTCTTAATTTTAAGCGAATTTAAGGCTTCTTCTAAAGCTTTTCTATTTATATTTAAACTTCCACTTCTAAAAAGAAGGTTATCTTTTACTTTTTTGCCTTCTTTATTCGTGTATCCGCCTAAGCATCTTAAATTATTAATTTTGTTATTCATTTTATCTACTTCCTATTTCTTAAAACATTATAGCAAATTAGCTTCAAATGTTATTTTTTTGATTCAATTGGATTTTTAATAATATCAAATGATTACTTATTTTTATCAAGCCTCTTAAATTAATTTATACTAAAATGTTAACAAATTAAAACATCATAAAAACATCATTGTTTGTTCTTAACCTTTTCATGGCAATGAAACAATAGAGAAAATAACTCAACTTTAAAATATTTAGGTACTATTTAAATTTACTATTTATATTTCTTAAAGTGTTTTTATTGAATCTTTTTAGTTTTTTTAGTAGATGTTTCTTCTTTTATTTTTTCGCCTTTTGTTTGTTTTATAAATGAATAAACAAGATAAGCACTAAGTAGCGCAAGAATAACGGCAAGAATGATAATAATAAGAATTGCACCATTAGGAATGTATTTAACAAAGAAGAGTAATGGTAAAGTACTCACTGCAACTTTTGTTTCTTCTTTTTTCTTTTTATCAAGAAGATGTTTATATCCAATAAAGGCAATTAAACTAACAATAAGTACTAATTCAATAATGATAATCCACCATAAATTAATTTCTTTTTCAGCTAAAACACTAAATTCAAGAACACCATATTTTGTATCTTTTAGTATGTATGTAAGTGTTCCATCACCATTATCTCTTATATCATAATCATCGCTATTTAATGCTGGCAAATTTATTTTAAGCTCAACACCAGGTAAATTCGGATGAGTAACAATTGCAGTGCCTGTCTCAGTAGCACTTGGTTCTTTTTGAACGACTGCTTGGTTATAACCAGTTTCAGGAAGTTCGATTACTACTTCGACACTATGTCCAGTATTGTCATCAGTAAATATGTAAACTGCATTATTACCAACAATTGAAACATCATAATCATCTCCATTAAGTTCAGGTAATACAATTTCGATTTCAGCACCTGGTAAGTCTGGATGAGTAATGATTGCAGTGCCTGTTTCAGTAGCACTTGGTTTTTCATTTATAACGTCTTTATAACCATCTTCAGGTAATGGTATTCTTACTTCAACTTCTTCATTATTTTCGTTCGTTACCATGTAAATTACTTCATTTCCCTCAACTTTTACGTCGTAATCATCAATGTTTAGCTCTGGTAATATTATTTCAATTTCAAAACCTGGTAAGTCTGGATGAGTAATGATTGCCTTACCTGTTGAAGTCGTTGTTGGATTAGTTACAACAACCGGATCGCTATATCCTTCTGAAGGCAAAGCAAAAGTTATTTCCACGTCTACATTTGTATATTGATCAGTATATGCGTAAGTAATATACTCACCACTAACTGTAAGAACATAATCATCTCCATTAAGTTTTGGTAATTCAATTTCGATTTCTACGCCAGGTAAATCTGGATGAGTGACAGTAGCCTTACCATCTGTTGTTGGACTTGGCTCATTTTGGATAACTACTTCATTGTAACCAGAATTAGGAAATTCAATAATTACATCGACTTTAAAACCAGTTTCAGCATCGGTATATGTGTATACAGCATTAGTCTCATTAACTGTAATGTCGTAATTTACATCATCAAGTTTAGGTAATTCAATTTCAATTTCAACACCAGGTAAATCTGGATGATTAACGATTGCCGTGCCACCTGTTGTTGCTGTTGGTTGATTTTTTACTATAGCTTCTTCATATCCATTTTCTGGAAGTGGGATAGTAAATACAATCGTGTGATTTGTAATTGGATCAACGTAACTATAAACAGCATTCTCGCCAACAACTTCGACATTATATGCTGGATTTGTAAGTTCTGGTAATACGACCTGAACTTCTAATCTAGGAATACTAGGATGAGTTACGACTGCCATACCCGATTCTGTTTTTGTTGGTATTGAGGAAATTGATGAAGTTACAAAACCATCTTCTGGCAAAGGAATAGCAAAAATAATTAATAAATTAGTATTTTCTTCATAATAACTATGTATCGCCTCACCGCCACTTACACTAACAACATAATCTTCACTATCGAGTTTTGGTAAATTAGTTGTTGCAAACACAACTCCTTCAAAATCAGGATGTATTAATGTAGCACTACCTTCTGTTAACGTTGTTGGTGTGACATTAACTTCCCAACTATATCCATCTTCTGGACGATCAACACTTATATCGTGTGTTAAGCCCTCTTCATCTACATAACTATAAATTACTTCATCATTTGTTACATTTACGACATAATTTTCTGTTGAAAGAATTGGCAGTAATGATGTTTCAAAAATAACACCGGGATAATTTGGATGCTCACAAACAATCATTCCCGTTGATGTTAATGATGGTTCCTCTATAATACGCCAAACAAAACCTTCAGTCGGGATGTCGTATGTTAAAACGAATGTTTCACCTTCGTGAACGTACTCATATGTAATTTTGCCTAAATCAGTATCTAACGTAATATTTTGATAATCAGAAGTATTTAATATTGGTAGCACTACTTCATCGATATAATTAGTATTACTATATATTGGGTTACCATCACCATCATTATCAATATGTGCCTTACGAGCAAGAAGACCAGTCGTTGTCGCTGTTGGTTGTGTAATCACGCTGAAGTTTTCATTATAAAAATATTTCCAAATATATTTTCCATTAATATAGTGAGGATAAAGGTATGAGTCATTATAGGACTCATAAAACATGAGTACTTCTGGTTGTGTTTCAAGAGGAATAAAGTTTTCATCAACGACAACAACTGTTAATTCATAATTTTCCATTCCTGTTGCATAAAACTTTCTTCGTTCTGTAAAATTATTAATAATTTTAACATACACAGCTCCATAATGCGGTAATAATTCTCCTGCTTCATGCGTTACATTATCTTTAACAATAAAATCAGCACCAATCACAACTTCGGTCGTTGATGAAGCACGAATGCCAAGAACGTTGCCCGCACTAGTATTGTTTGATACTTCACCTGAAATAAAATAAAATTTATTGTTTGATGTGCTGCCAAGTGGGCCGATTAACGTGTACGACGCAGGCGTATAATTATACCTAACTTCTCCACCATTCATATAAATTACACCATCCATTAATAAGACAGCCGAACCACCAAGTGTACGGTTGCCACCGCGTAATTGTGAACCAGGATGTAAATATAGTTTGCCTAGATTTTCAGGATTGTTTGAACCAACACGAGCTAGTGATCCGTCTTTTTTTCCACTATCGTTTTGCGTTCGTTTGCCGTGAACTACAACATGAGCGAGATGAAGTTCTCCACCAGCATTAATCCTAAACATATCATTTGTTGCACTACTTGAACGCTCAATGCTATGAACATAATTAATTGGCACCCCATTAGCGTCAGTTGGTGAACTTGCAATAATAACATTTTTCTCAATTACAATCGCAGTGTTTAAATTAAGAAATGAACTTAATAACATTATTGCGTCGCCATCATTAGCTAATTGTAATGCACGGTTAAATGTTTTTAATGGGTCGTTTAGTGTTCTACCAGTACGACTTACAGTATCGCTTCCAGTACTAGAATGAATATAAATCCATTTTGCTTGATCTGGTAATGAAAATTCGCCATACACTTCGCTCGTTGCGCTAACTGGTATTGCCCGTTCATTAAAAGTTTTTTGACTTGCCAAAGCAAAAGCACCAAAAAGTAAAAATATAATTGGCAAAAATTTAAAAATATTGTGCCGTTTCTCTATTTGTGATTTCATAGTAAAATCCCCTTTTTTAAATCCTATTTATTTTAGCAAATAAAAGATTCAAAAAAAAGTCCTACTGTTTTTTTCTATGCCTTTTTACTAAGTGATTAGTAACGACTTTTTTTCAACACTACTAAAACAATTATTTTTTCTTTTTTAAATTAAACAAACCGACAATTAAAAATGTAAGAGCAGTAATTCCTGCGACTAAAGTTACAATACCATATACATTATTCGTACTAGCTGCTGATGTATTCCACATTTTAAAGTTAATTTTCCAAAAATAACCTCCCTCTGCACTTACACCACCAAATAATGTAGTGATTGGATTTATTAAATTAACACTTATTGTCCAAATAAATATTGAAAGAGCGGTTTTTATTTGCCAATTCATTTTTTTAGCTTTTAAAATAAATACTGTTCCATAAACAGGTATTAAACATAACAACGTAATAGGTAGAGCTATTGTTATAAACCAAAGAGATTTAGACGCACCTACTACTTGCGTATAAATATTAATGACTCCAAGAAGGAGAATGAGAATTATAGCGTTAGCAGTTATTGAAAAAAGAGCATTATTTTTCTTTATTACTTTTGGTAATTTTTCTGTTTTTATTAATAAAGGTGCAAATACTATTGAGTAAGCTAAAAATAAAGAAAAGACGACAACAAAAAACCATCCACCTCCTTTTGCATAGATCGAGATAACACCAAGAAGTAAAATTAGACTTCCTAAAAATATGAGCGGTACATATCTTAGTTTATTTTTTTTAATATACTGCGGAACAATTAACAAAGTAGCAGCTACTAAAAGTGATGCTAAAACGATAAAAAACCACGACAAAGTATGATTAACAGCAAGATTAACAATAAAGGTCGTGAGAATAGTTATTCCGAAACTAATAAACCAAAATAAATTATATGTCATCTTAATATTTCGATATTTTTTTGCTTCAGTTTTTTCTTTTCTTTTTTGATAATCGATACTTGCAGAAAGAAGTTCATCAACTGAAAGTTCAAATATATTAGCTAATTCTTTGATTAAAACAATATCAGGTTTGGACTTATCGTTTTCCCATTTTGAAACAGCAGATTCTCCAACATATAACTTGCTACCTAATTGTTCTTGGGTAAGACCAATTTCTTTTCGCCGTTTGGCCAAAAATTGTCCAAATGTTTTTTTATCTTTCATTTAAAATCACCGCCTCTTTCCACACGATAATTTTACTATTAAGAGGTTTAATGTCCTAAGGAATAATAGGCAAGTCGTTATAACAATCTATTTTTAATACTTTTATTATATTGTCTAATTCCAATTAAAATATCAGGTTTTAGTATAAAGTGTCTAAAAAAAGTGTTCTCCTTAATTAAGTTATCGCCATAAAAAATTATATCTTTTTTTCTTTTTTGCTCAGATAAATTAATTTCATAACCTACGGCCTCTTTTAAATCACTTGTTATCTTGACGCTTTCTTTAGTATAAATCTTAGTTTTACCATTCATTGTGAATTTTAATTTCTTCATTAACTTTCCCATTATTCCCGGCATATATTCAAGTTTGCCAACACTGTTTACATAAATCACGGGAACTTTAAAAGCATCTTTATATAAGTTACAAAAATAGTCATTTGTTTTAGTTTCTTCATCGTCTTTTTTAGGATTTGCAGGGCTACCGTGAGGAAAGACAATTAAAGAAATTTTTTCATTCTTTATACTTTCATAAAAGTGTTTGCGGCGTGAATCATAACAAATAGCAACACCTACATTTCCAAATGGCGTTTTAATAATATTATTATATTTGCCTCTTTTAAAAACTGCCGCCTCTCCTTCACTTTTTGTCACGACACCATAAACTTGTTTTTTATTTGCAATCAAATAGCGATTATAATAATCTCCATCTTTATAATCGACATATCCCACACCAATAAATATATTAAATTTTTTAGCAATTTCAATTGCCCAAACTGAAGTATCTTGACTAGATTGATCAGCATATTCCCATATCTTTTGATTTGGCATGTAACTAGGTATTGCCAATTCTGGTAATAAAACTAAATCAGGAGACGGCAGTTGAGAAATTAATGATTCAATGTAGTGTTTTCTTTCTTCTAGTCCTTTTATATCGTTATTTAATTCTAAAGCAAATATTCTCATAAGTTTACATCCTTCCTAATCATATATTACCTTTTAACGGGCATTGATTTAAATACTTCTTATATTTATGTCGTTATTGAAAACTTACCGACAAACTAGCTGAACGTGCAATTAAGCCGTTTGTCATTAACCATAAAAATTTATGAATGCCAGTTCGTATTTAGATACAAAATACATAACAATTATCTTTTCGAT
>JAAYJX010000050.1 GCA_012522695.1 Erysipelotrichia bacterium | reverse complement strand
ATAATTATCAGTATCAGCGCCAAATGCGTGATAGAATAAATTCATTGTATCTGTATTAGTTAGCAATTCTACTCCAGCAGCTTCAGTAGCTTCTTCAATTGATTCAAACATATAATTCTTTTCAAATTCTTTTATGTCTTCTGATCCAAAAAAATCCTGAAATTGTTTAACACCAGAAAATAAATAATCGAGTTGTCTTTGATCTTCTTCAGATTGAGCTAAGTTTCGCATTCTTGTCATTGTTGCTTTATGAAGTCCTTCAGCTAAAGCTAATGGCTGTGCAATATCAACTTGTAAACGATTAAGAGCACTATATAGAGCTTCTTTCTCAATGCGTGTTAAGTTGTGGTATGAATTTTTTTCGCCATACCATCTAACAGTGCGCACTTTGCCATGATAGTCTTCAAACTGGACATCAATACCAGTAACGCGTCTAATAACAACACCAGAGTTTTGAGGTAAAACAAGATTACCAACTCCTGAGTATTCTCGTTCCATCTTTCTCATGGCAGCGTTAATACGCTTGTTCATTTCCTTATACTTTGTAAGTTTTTTGCGTGGTTTAACCTGTTTAACCTTAGGTATCTTTCTTGCCATATATAGCCTCCTTGTCTAAGTAATATGATATACCCATGCGTTTTAATACTGGATCAGTAACGAAAGTAATATCATATTCTTCCTTGCGTGTTGACATATAAGTGTCTGGATTATCTATTTCAAAGATAACTCCATCTGTATTTATTGCCATGATATCTTCAAAGTTAATATCGTGTAGTAGCTTCTTAAATACTTTCTGTTTAATTGCTTGAATCAGATATATATATGATACTACATCTAAGTTTTTGATAAAACCTGTTGATGCAGCTAATTGGCTTTTCATATGTGTATCGCCAGTATAACGTTCTTCAATCATTTCTCTAAGATTTTTGCGATTGATATAAACTTGTTCTTTGCCTTTGCATATGACTGTTGAAACAACATTTGTTTCTTGCACCATACTTTGAAACAGCTGAATAATTTCATATGTTCCTGGACCAACAACAAAGTTAATATAACCTTTTACTCCATGAGCTTTGTAACGATCAATTTTTGGAACACGCGAAATAAGTTTATGCTGTGCATTTCTTGTAACTCCAAATGCTGCTTCGTTTAAAAAGAAAGCTTTAAATTTCGCACTAGGCTTTTCATCCTTGAAAATCATTGTAACTAAAGCCATCTCGCCTTCTTTGGGTTGCACATAACCTTGATAGTATTTGCGTTCCTTGCCAGGTAGTTTATTGTTTAATAAGAAAGTAGCGTATGCAGCATTTAAATCAGCAGCTATAACATGCTTTTTAGTGCGTGTTGTTGATTCTTTGCCATAACGCATTGGACCACTAAAGAAATGTCTTTCAGCTAGTGATATAGCTTTGTTTGTTTCTTTACGTGCAATTACCTTGAGGAAAGCATATACTTGTCCCTCAGATGTAAAGCGCTTGGTTGGACCAAAGAAAATTTTTGATGCGCCTATTACATTAGGTCTAATACTCCAATCTACATTAGCCATTTTGATGGATCCTTTAAATCTCTAAATACTTCAAAGCCAGTAATCGTTCTATTCTTGTAAGCTGTGCCTACTTTAAGACATTTGTATTCATAATCGTTTTTATCTTCATCATAATATGTTAGGAATACGCTACGTGCTAGATCCACGCGTTCTTTACTACCAGCTACATGATTGATGTTTAAGTCTTTTTTCTTTTCGTTAGTTCTTTTATTGTTAAGCTGAGATAAAACAATAGCAAAGTGTCCTAACTCTTTTAACATCTGGTCAAAGTCTCTTAACCATTCAGCTTGATAAAAAGCTTCTTCTTGTTTTTGTAATGATATGTTATCAATATTATCAACTATGAAAGCAACACGTTTAAATCCTTCAGTTAGCTTGCGAAGTTGAGCAATGTCTTGGTGAAAGCTAATAATAACTTTTTTACCAAACATTAAGACTACATCGCCATAAGATTTAGCACCATAAGAATGGTATTGCATCAAGCGATTCATATAGTCTCTTTCTGTGATTTCGTAAGCTAGAATAACAATGCGATCAAACTCATTGTATAGGCGATCAAGATTATTAAGTGCAAAGAATGTTTTACCTTCACCGGTTGGCGCTGTATAAGTGACAAAACCATCACGCTGCACACCAACTAAATATGGACCAAATCTTAGATCTATATATTCAATAGGCTCATCCTTGATTTCATCTAGCTCATAAACCATCTTGCGAAGTTTTGTCGTTATGCCTATATGAATGCTTTGAAAGTAGTAAATCTTGCTTTCTAATACATATATTAAGGAAACACGCACGCGATAACCTTTATTAAGTGCTACACCTATAATATCGGTTTTTTTAACACCATCCTGATTAAACATAGCTAAAGTCATGCTATCTATGTCTTCACCATATTTAATAGTAATATCTACTAGCCCTTCCTGGATAGGAAATAGCGCAGTGTGATTTTTATTAAATCTTACTTCGAAGTGCAGGATATCGTTGATGTGTTCATAGCTTATAATAGAGAGATTTTTATAAACCTTTTTCATATTGTTGCCAGAAGACATCTTCATCTTGCGTTATGGTATATAAATAACATTTAACGATTTTAAACTGCAAATTATCTAGTATTGCACCTCTTTCTCTTAGCCGCTCTAACATTTCAACAATATATTTTGGAATCCCCCAAAGATTGTCAATATTTAAGTTTTTAGGATTACCATCCACAAAGAAAATATCAAAATGTTCTGGAAATGGTTTTCTGGTATAACTACTTAACAAAGCCTTGTCAATTCTAAACTGATATGATTTACTTTTGTCCTTATTATAAACAGAAACATAAGGATAAGGTGAATTAAGCTCTTGTCGAGCTAGTGGACCTTGCGGACCATAAACATTACCATCTGTGTCGATCTTGTAACCTGGCGCTTCTTTGCCGTTTGTTAAAACTAAATTGAATTTGTAAATTCGTTCAGTCATTCTCTTTCCTCCTTGTAAATAGCTTCGACTTTATCATTCAAAATATAAATATGTGCCTTCCACATATCGCCTTTATACATGTAAAGTAATAAACTATAATTAACGATCATTTTTGATGTAGGTTCGCCAAGCTTTTTAATAACACTTTCTAATGTATCACCAACTTTAATGTTGTATAAATTATTCATCTTCTCCCCCGTGTTCTTGTAGTTGTTCGTTATGCCGGTCGAGATCTTCCTTCCATATTGCCTCCGCTAATTGTTCACTAACAAAGAGAATATAATCTAAATTTTCTCCTACAATGTGATACAAATGTTTTAATAAATAATTAATTGCATCAAGCTCATAACTGACATGATCAATAAAGATTTCTTTAATATCACCACTTTCTCTAGTCCTATAAACTATTTTGTATTTTTTTTGCATTGTGCATTCCTCCTACTTAAATAATAGCACATAGTTCTATAAGTTGCAAGAGAATATTTTAAAAATTATTTTAAGGAAATAACTGTTTCTAAAGCTGCTTTAAATTTAGCTGCAATTGGCTCGCTTTGATAATGGAAATGTTTCATATGATAAAACTTCTTAAGCATAATTACTCTATCTCGATCATAACGAATAACACCATCTAAATCTGGATTAAAGCTAAACATCTGATGCACTCCTGGATGTATGCGTGTAACACCAATCCAATAGCCATCTTTAACGCTGTATAAGTCAAAATAATTACTATGTGTAAAATAAATGCGATACATAAACTTATTATTAGGGAACTGAGAAATATATTTAACTTTAGGAGAAAACAATTCTTTATTAGCTGTTTCATTATCTAATGAGCTAACTTGTCCTCTATTTGAAAAGATGTAAGCTAAGCTCTCAGCTCTTTTTTCTTTAAAAGCATTGCTGTCTCTTAAATACATTACAATCGTGCGTTTTCCTCTTAACCTAAATATTCCAAACTTACGAGGAATAAAATTAAGTTGTCCTAAAATTTCACTTGTATCATCTATCGTATTTCCCATCATAACAACACGCAAATCTTGTCGTAGGCGCGCAATCGACTCTATTTGATTAATAAACGCGTATGCGAGATCAAACGTTTTACGCTCGCCACGTTCACGATTAACTTCATCAAAGAAAATAATTTTAACATCGTTCCACTCAGTGCCTTTAACCTCGTAAAAGGTCGATACAGGCAAAAGATAGCCAACATGCGTTCCTGGATGTTTCTTTTTCCAATCTTCCCAATCTTCACCTAAAGGTATCGTTCCATTTGTAGGCATATCACGAATATAAATATTATTGCCTACTACATAAACTTTAATATTATATTTATGTTGCACTCCTTGATCACAAAGCTTTAAACCAGATTGAGCTTTTAAACCTTGAATAGCTTTATCTGTAGTTCTAAGCCACATAAACTTTTCTAATATGCTCCATTTATTTTTTTTATATTGTCGCGCAATATATTCCCATGCGCCATAAGTTTTACCAATACCACGACCACCAATGATAGCTAAGAATTTATAATATTGACCATTAAACATTCCCCATATTGGCGACCAATCAAGGAAAACACTTTCCACGATGCTATTATGCTCTGTCAAAGCAACATCTTGTAGTCCTTTCCTCAAGGTTGACTCTACATTATGTTTCAAATAACTCAAATCGTGGGTGCCTATGGGCTGTAGCGTTTTCACAATTTTATTATAACTTATTATTTTAACCTTTACAATAACAAAAACTTATAGTATTATAAAATTATGTTATGAAAGGAGTCTATGATGACAGACGAAAAAGAAAAAAAAGAAGTTGAAAAAGAAGATGCAGTTTTAGCTGAGATTACTGCTGAGCTTAAAAAGACTCAGGAGGAGCTTGAAGCTTCTAAAAAAAGTTTTGAAGCCGAGAAGAGAGCTTTAACAAAACAAATTTTAGATGGTGGCAAAGTTCAAGAAGATGAAGTAGTAGATGTAGAGGCATTGAAAAAGAAAAAGGATGATTTAAGCCGACATCTTAGAGGGTATGAAACATTATCTAATCGTGAAATTTGGCAAACGAGTTTAGAACTTAGAGATGTAACTCTTAAACTTACTGGTAAGGATGACTATCAACCTGATAACTCACCTAATCCTGGTCATGGTGAAAGAGTAGCACAAGAAATGAGAACTATTCTGGAGGAAGCTAATGGAAGCGATGCAATGTTTAATGCGCTCTACCAAGAACGAATTCGCGACAATCCAGCTTACGCGAATCTTGCCAGACCAAAAAGAAAGTAAAGGAGGGTTTTAAATGGCATATCCATATTCAGGACAATTAAACCAAAACGAAGTAATTGGTGTCCTATTTAATCAAATTATTTCACAAGAAGTCTTTGGCGAAAATATCAAATCGCCTCTTAGTGTCGTTGATCTATTTCGTGTCGATGGAACACTTTATGGTGATACAAAAACATATATTTCAACTGATGCACTCTATCCAGTAGATTGGGTTACAACTGGAGCTAGCTCATTGCTCACAGTTACCGATCCACCAGAACCAGTCATGGAGTATATTACGATTGACAAATTCAAACAAATTGCAATCACAATTTATCCATACATGACTAAACGCGCTTTTAAAGATGAAGGCAGTTATGCGCAATTCATTGGTGTGATGCTCTCATGGCTCAATGATACTAAAAAAGTTTACGAACTTACATTATTTAATGCATTCATTGGAACAATCGAAAGCACTGCTACAGTTAACGAAGTGCAAGTTACATTACCTGATCCTTATCTTGATGATGATAATGAACTATCAAATACTCAAGAAGTTGCTTATAATAAACTTCTTTCAATCGCTATCGGTGAAGCAATTTCTAATTTATTCATTGAATTAGCTGATGTAGGTCGTGATTACAACGAACATGAATTTTTAAGAAGTTATAGTCCGAGCGACTTTGTTCTTATTTGGAATTCAGTTTGGTATAACAAAATTCACCATGCCTCACTACCATTAATTTTCCATAAAGAAGGTGTTGTTGATTTAACACAATTAGATCAACGCATATTACCAGCACGTTTCTTTGGTGATATCTCTGTAGGTGTTTTAACTGATGCATCAAGTCGCGCACTTGATCCGATGATTATTGATGAAGGTGGACCAGGTGAAACTAAACTATTTGCAGGCGATTTAGTTGGTGATCAAGTAGCTGTTACGACAAATACTACTTATAAACCAGATGCTGATATTATCGCTAAGCTAGTTCATAAAAAAGATGTTCCATTCATGAGCGCGTTCTCTGTTGGCACAAGTTTTTTCGATCAACAAAAATTACGCGAAAATCATTGGTTAACATTTGGACATAATACGCTTGAACATTTAGGCGCATTCCCATTAATTAAAATTATCGCTAGTTCCTAGTCGTTGTTAAGGAGGTAGTATGAACGATTTTAGAGACAAAGTTATTGAGCATTCCTACTTAATTGTTTTAATACTCTCTATCCTCATCTACCTCCTTTTTAGTTTATTAGATTTTAGTGATCCTGAAGGCAAGTTTACACTTCCAAGTTATGATCATTGGCTTGGTTGGGTGATGTATGTAGCAAGTGTAATCATACCTACAATAATAGGAACACTTATAAATCAAAGCTTGCGTAAGATGGCTTATAATCGCTATCGCAAAGAAGAAACGATTGCTAAACTTTACAAAGAATATCACGAACTTATTACAAAAGTTAAAAGTGATCGCAAAGTTCATATGACTGAAGTGTATATGAAAAAAGAAGCAGCAAAAGATTTAGCTACTAAAACTATTATAGGATTTGGATTATCATTTATTTTTGTAAACATCTTAGTTAGTCCTAATCTTGAAATGATTGTTGCCACAATTCTTAACTTATTATTGTGGTTAGGATTTGGTATTAGTTCAATGGTCAAATTATATGACTATGGTATGACAGATGGCAAAGAAGCTATCCAACGTAAAATAAATGAATTAAGAAAGGAACAAGCTTATGGCACGAGTGAAATTATTCAATCATAAATATGGTAACTACACTGAAGGCAATGTTCCTAATATAGAAGAGCTACATCGTTATTTTACTGATAATGAAGCGTTAAAAATATATGACAAAATAAATATCAGTTATAACGATGGTGTTTTTCTTACGTTAACACTTAACATAGATGATGACTTAATTGAGAAAGTAAATTATCTTACACTTGAAACACCTGGTCCTAAGGATTTATATTATTTTAAAGAAATTATGCCTGAATACATTAATAGGATCGGGACAATTAAGTATTCAAGTGTATTAGGAAATTTAGAAGCAAAGAAATTAGAAGCTCTAAATTTTTTAGCAACAACAGCTAAGTTTAAATTAGTTTATTCCTTTTGGGTTATTGACAGCGATGGTTTAGAAGCTTCTTTTTATTTTAATGTAGAATACTTTAAAGAAAACGTTCCTAATGTTAGACCTTATTTTGTATTGTCTTATCAATACAACCTTAAAAACCAATACATTCTTAGTTGTAAACTCGATAGTGTGCTTTATGAATTACAAGCTGTTAAAAGTGCAACAACCAATATTCAACGTGCATTTTTAAACGAAAACAACGAACTTATTTATAATAACGAAGGCATTGAAGTTACACAAATTAAACAAAACGAATATCCTCTTGATGAAGTAATGACTTATATAAAATATGAATATGAAGTCTTGCCACAACAACAACCTAGTGGTAGTCACATATCTATTGGTCCTAATCTTTGTGAAGATTTTGATTCTACAAATATGAATGACATGGAAATTGTCGAAGAAATTATTAAAACACTAACACAAGAACAGTTACAAACTTGTTTCGACAATAATTTACAAGTTAGAATTCAATATAAAAAATATGATGCACAATGTAATATTGTTTCAACTGGTGAAGAATATTGTGATGTGAAAAAAACTCAAAACTTTTCTCTCGTAGATAAACATCTCAACATTGGCTATTATGCAGTATATATGGATGATAAGCTTGGCAGCACACAAGAAGATGGCGATGAATTAATATTTGATATAGATTCCAAAACTAAAGTCCAAAATGACACTTACTCAGATTGGGAAGATACTCCATTTTTCTTTGCTCTTAATACTCCTATTACAAGTGTAAAATTGCTTAGTAGCGAAACGTTTCTTTGGAGAGCTAATCAATATAAAAATAATAGATTGTATTTTAGTAATAATTTTGGTGCTTTATATAATCTCAATATTACAAATGCCCTATCTGCATCACTTTCAGTTATTAAATACAATGTAAAATTTGATTTGTATTATGTCAATGCTAATGCTGAAATCGGCAGTATAGGTAATTATGATACAATTCATTACAAATATTTAGATCGAGAAATTAATTTTATTAGTGCTTCAGCTTGGCATTATTTTGGCGCTGTAGCTGAATTTGGTAATGCCGATGTAAGTAATATGCTAAGCTCAATGCCATATTTAGTTGATGGAGTTATTGATCCTAACGATTTCTTGAGCGCGTTCCAGGTCCCATTAGCGACTGCTCAAAATAATATTAGAACTGCTATTAAAAAACTTTATCCAAATGTCGGATATGAAAATGATACTGACTTATTAGAGCTTGATGGCATGGTAGTTGAAGTTGATGGTAAGCTATTTGAATTATATGTTGAACAAACTTCTAAGATAGGATATATATTTGATGATAATAACGAAAATTTGAAAATTAAAGGACAATCACTTATTACTACTAATAGCGAAAATTATTTATATTTCTGGCGACCTGAAAATGGTTTAGGCAATTCTTTACTTAATCTTGTTAAACCACATTTGCCAAACGATATTAAAAATTATTTAGACGGAACAAAAAAATATCATTATCCAATGTTTTTTCATAAAGTAGAAGTTAAACAATATGTGCTTAGATCTAAAGAGATTGGATATGCAAAACAAGTAGGATCTTTTGGTGGTTTAGCTGCGACTAACCTTTTAGATAATAAGGTAGATGAAGAATCTTACAAGCTCTTAATTTTCCCTTATGGCGATATAGCAGTAGATAATTACATTCAGGATGAAAACACAGTCAAAACAGTCATTTCTTATTTATTACTTAAATACAATGGAGGAAGCGCTGATCGTATTTATGATGTTCAAAAAATTCCTTATTCAAGCATTGATATTAAAAATTATATTAAAAATAGTGTTATCAATGTAGACCTTTCTTATGTATTAACAGACTTTGCTGGTATAGCTAACGTTTACCACTTTTACAAAGAAAACGAAATGTATGTCTTGGGTGATTCGGATGATGAACCACAATTAATCTTTTTTAATGCAAATTCGCATCAAAGAACTTTTGATATTGAATTAGGCAAATTATCTAAAGGCGATTTGAAATTAGATTTAATAACAAAAAACGCAATTTTAACATCACAAACTTATAAAACAATGAAAGAATATCCTTATCCTAAAAATGATTATGGTATGAATTTTAGAGTAAATGTTGACCTAAAACCAATTACACCATACATCAACGTTGACATCGTTGCTGAAGACATTGGTCTATACAAATACAACTTCCAAGATGGAAGAGGCTTAAACATAGCTGAAGACCTTTCAATAACACAAGTGACTGATGTCTTTAGCTCCTATAAGCGTGCAAATTTCAACTATTTAAACAGCTTTAATTCACAGCAAGAATATGAACAATCTCTTTTAGATCTAAATCAACGCAATCAATTAGTGCAGTTAGATTTACAAAAAAGACAAAAGTGGGAAAGCTTTGGACTTGATGCAGCGCTTGGCTTAGTGCAAGGAACTGCTATTGGTGGCTTATTAAAAGGTGGTGTTGGGCTTGGTATTGGCGCTGCTAAGGGTGTTGCTGATGCTGCACTGAACGCTGCACAATTAGGTTTAAGTCAAAAACAAGCCAGTGAAACTTTAGCGCTTACACAAGCTCAAGGAAGAGATACATTAGCTTTACAACAATCACAAGCTAGAGAACAATTTAATTATAATATTGAAAACATTTCTAAACTTCCTACCAGATTAGATAAAGTTAGTGGTTTAACATTAATTGCCAAAAATTATCCAATGTTAATCACTTACGAAACGACTAATATTGAAAAAGAACGTGTGCGTGAATATTTGGATAACAATGCTTATAATGTCAATATTATAGATCAAATAAGCAACTACTTAGAAAGATCAAGAAATTATATTAAAGGAACTATTATTCGTATGAATAAACCACTTAATAATATTATTTTGCAAGATATTAATACGCGTTTAACTTCTGGTATATATTTACATAACGAAGTGTTTGAAGAACGCGATATAATTATTATAAAGGAGGAGTAATATGTCTATTGTAAAGCCAGGAACAATCTTGATAGATAATCCGAAAGAATATGCAAATAGAGTGCGTGGTCAAGCAGAAGACTTATATTTTACTGAAGCTAAATTAAAAAGAGCTTTAACGATTAAAGACAGGCAACAAGCTTTAAGTCGTTTTGAATGGGAATTAGATCCAGGAGCTAGTGGACTGGCTATAGGATTTACTCCTTTAATGATCGAATCTATGTTATATGAACGCGGGATCATTGCAGGTGGTGTTGTTGAAGAAGGTGTTTTAGATATCTTTACACCTGGATGGGAATGTGAAGTTGGTGTTGATCGTTATGGTCGTATGCGTGGACTTAAGCCAATGTTTCCGACAGCCATTGATCAAGATGGGAACGCTAAGCTTGAACCATTTGATAAACACTTTGCGATTATGTATAACGTAAGATCTGATTTTGACCAAAATATCCCTTACGCAGCAGTCTTGTTTGATTATACACCAATAGGATCTAAAACAAGTATCCAACCACGACTCAATATTCAAATGAAAGTCATTGAAGAAATGGCTGACTTATATAACTACTCAACGATTAACTTAGTAAATAGTTTAGGTATTGCAAAATACCATTTATTAGATGAAGGACAGCGTGATAGTGTTGAACAAGAAATTAGAAGTTTATATGCAGCTATCAAGCGTGGTAAATTTTATCAATTAACAAGCGCGAGCCAAGAGCTGCAAGACTTAACAACTCCAATTCCATATCAAGGACAAGCACACTGGCAAAGCTACAATAGTTTAGACAACGAACGCTTAGGATTTTTAGGCTTAGTAAATCAAGGCACATTTCAAAAGAAAGAACGAAAGCTAGTTGATGAAACTAATGTAGAAGCTAGTAATAGCACGCTTGTTATTGAAAACAGCTTAAAAGAAAGACAATTATGGTGTGATATTATGAATCACATTTATAAAGTTAACTTTAGTGTTAAGGCTAGTGAAGAAGCTCAAGCTGCCGACAATATGTTAGATTTAGAAGGAGGCGAAACAGATGACAATGATATTTCCGAAGTTTAGCGAAGTTTTTCCTGATGATGCTGCGTTTAAAGGATACCTGGATGCATTTGATTTGGTCATGACTGAATACAAAGAAATTTATGCGCATTTGTTGTTAAGATTCGAAGATTCAACATTTAGATATGCAACCTATGAAAAAAGTGCATCAAAGCTTATGCGCATCTTAGCTGTTGAATATCCATATTATAAACAAAAAAAGGATGCGCTTACTGAATTATATCAATTAGACTTAGCTAAATTTCAAGATGGTGGTTTACAAGTTATGAATTTAGCTTCTAATCCTAATGAAGAACCTCCAACTGATAGTGCTGAACCACTACCTTATACAGCTCAACAAACTGTTTCCACAATCAAGATGTCAGAAGTTGATGCTATTATGAAAAAGTATCGTGCAGCATTTCGTGATCCGATTGATACTTTAGTTAAAGCTTGTGAAAATTTATTTAGAGGAATATATGAAGAAGAGGAGGATATATATCTATGACAAATTGGGAACAAATTATAATTGCTGCAACACCTGCTGTGGTTGCTTTAGCTGCTGTTATTACTACGATCATTGATAATCGTAAAGCCAAGAAAAAACTAAGTGTCACAGCTGAATCTATGAATGTAACAGCTAAGGACTTAATGAAGGTCGTTAAGTCGAATGAGGCGATTGGTGTTGAATTAACTAAGCTAAAGGCTGATAATAAAGAACTTAAAAATGAAAACACGAAAATTCTGAAAGAGCTAAAACGCTTAAGAAAGGATCTAGGATTAAATGACTAAAAAAGACAAGAAAAACATTGCCTGGTTAAATGTAGGTCGTTGGACTGCATTCCTTACACCTGTAGGTCTTATTGCAGGCTTTAATTGGGATGTAATTACAAAGACAACGATGGGCTTTGGTATTCTTGCCATAGGTGGTATTTTTTCCATCGCTGTTATTGTCTTATATCTCACTGGACTATGGAAAAAAGCTAGTCCAAAAATATTAGTCGCTGGTGCAGCGCTTGTAGCGTTTCAAGAGCTATTATTAGTAGCTGGTATGTTTACATTAGGATTTGGCGCTGCGATGCTATTAGATGACTTAATCTTCAAACCATCAATTATTAGAATTAAAAAGAAGGAGGAAATAAAAGATGAAGATAACTAAAATCCCTATGACTACAACTGGAGGCGCTATTGAGCAACTCAATAAAGATGTTTATGGTAAAGATCCAGTCAATAAGATTCTTACTAAAGTTTATAATGGAACATCTTCTTTACAAGATCGCGTAAAAGTTTTAGAAACGACTGCGCAAGGACTTGTTGTAACTAAATACATTGGTCCAATTTATGTATCAGCACTTAATATTCCTATTGCTATTGGAGGACAAGCAGCTATTGATTTATTAGATGCTTTAGTATTTAATAATGACCATCCAAATAACAAGAAAGAAATTGGTGCTGTGATGGTTATTCCTACTAATGTTGTTAATGATCCAAACTTTACTGGAGCTAACGATGTAGATTATGTTATTGCACTTACAGCTTATGCAGGACAAATTGATTTATCAGGACACGTTAAAATGATTCTTAAAGGCGATAGTCCAGAATTTAATTTTGAAATATCAACGACTGTCAACTTTGCAACTGAATCATACGTTGTAGCGCCTTCGTTAATTGTTGGACTTAATCCCATTACTCCAGAACTTTTAGTAATCACTAATCCTGGTAAATTTGGTGATGGTAATTCAGTTACTAAAGCTGTTGAAGACTTAGATGATATTAAAGCTAATAAATCTACTACTTATACTAAAGGTGAAGTGGATGGACTTTTAGCTGGCAAAGAACCTTTGATTACTGATAGTGGGTGGGTTCAGCTTACTTTGACCAATGGAGCTACAGGCAATATTAAAATACGTAAAATTGGAAATCAAGTTTGTTTAATGGGTATTGTCAATTTTGTTGGTTCTGCCCAAAGCGATTCTGGTTTTACTATTCCTATTGGTTATAGATTTGACTATTCTATTTTAGGTGGTTTATTTGAAAAAGTTTTATTTCAAAAAAATTCCACAATTGCATATCGTATATATTTTGAAAATGGTGGATCAAGAGTATATCCTCGTGAATCTTCAGGAATTGGCAAGGATATTGTTTTTTTCATGAATTGGATGGTAGCTTGATATGAATTATGAACAAAAATATTTTAGACGTATTATCGATAAGGAGACACACGAGTTTATTCGTGATGCTGATTTAAATTACGATGTGCTTGAAGAAAACGAAGTTGCAATATACGCTGAATCTCCTCGAGGACTTCAAAAGCCAAAGTGGTCTTATACGCTTAATCGTTGGATTGAAGGATCTTAGAGTATTAGCCATCTTCCCTATATTGTATTTCTTTATAGGAGGATGGTTTTTGTATGTGATCGCTTTTATCTTTCAAATTGACAAGCTTTATTCCATCGCGCATTTCTATTGCTTTGCTATTGGCTTGTTTAATCCAGCTGTTCCACTCATTCCTATAACTTTGTCTTTGAGCGTGTTCATAGCCTCACTGTGGCGCAAAAGAACATCGCGATAATTCCACCCACCACCAACCTAAATGCCACCTCACACGTGGCTTTTTCTTTTATATTCTTTTCTTTATTCTTCTTCCCCAACTTGCTTGGGGACTTCCTACTT
>JAAYJX010000003.1 GCA_012522695.1 Erysipelotrichia bacterium | reverse complement strand
CTCGGCTTACATCTCGGCTTTAAGTAAGATCCTTTTTGGAAGCAATTTTTGTCCACTACGTCGTATTTTGACGTAATGGATACTTATTTTCCCGCGTGTGAGAAGTGTCCCCTTATTTGCAGAAACATTATAAACGAAGTAATATGTTGGCGGTAATATTGATTCTATGACTATTGCTGTATGGATGCACGATGTTATTCGAGAAGAGAAAATGATGTGCTCCCATTCTTTTTATTCACTAAAGAGTTGAATTTTCTTGAATAAGTGCTAATTTTACATGCATCAGTTTCAGAAATAGTTACATTGTTCAGAAGCCCGAACATAAAGTCAGTTTTTTGTACGCCCATAGTTGTAACTAGTTTTATATATAATAAGGGTCAACCTGGGAAGTTTTTGGTATACCACAACAACTAATATTAACACTGTTAGCACAACATAAACACCTTATAACATATTAATTTTCAGAATGTTTAAGAGACTATTTTTAAATGAAAAATTCATTTTAGGGCTAATAATCTTAAACACAATAATCATTTTTGTTGGTGGTTACGCTACTTCTCCCCATCAGAAGTTTATTGTCTCAATAGCTGACAACTTAATAACATTTCTTTTTATCGTTGAGCTTATTATTAAGTTACACTCACTTGGTACCAAACAATATTTTTCTTCAAATTGGAATAAACTTGATTTCTTTTTAATAGTTATTTCAGTACCAGCTTTAATAACTTTTATATTTAATCTGAACATGCTAGATATAAGCTTCTTGCTTGTGTTTAGGGTTCTGCGTGTTTTTAAAGCATTTCGCTTCTTGAAATTTATCCCGAATGTCAATCAACTAATTAGTGGTATTAAGAGAGCTTTAAGAACTTCTGTCTTTGTTTTTATAGGATTTGTGACTTATATATTTATTGTAGGTATTTTATCGTTCTCTCTTTTTAATAGTAGTGGTTCTGAATATTTTACAAACCCGCTGATTGCTCTATACTCAACTTTTAAAATTTTTACGGTTGAGGGGTGGTACGAAATCCCAGAGCAAATAGTAGCGAATTATTCAACAACTAGTACGTTTTTCATATATTTTTATTTCATCATTGTAGTTTTAACGGGAGGAATTCTTGGATTGTCTCTGGTGAACTCAATTTTTGTGGATTCAATGATTAGTGATAACAATGATGAACTTGAAAAGAAAATTGACAATCTTGACATAAAAGTAACTGAATTGATAAATAAAGTAAGAGAAGATGAAACTAGAGAAAATCCTGGACAAAGTTAATTCCCTGGAAAAGAACTCATTTCTAAAAATTATTGATAACATTAAATCCAGTAACCCAAAAAACTGCAAAGAGATAGATAAAATTCTTTCCGACAGTAGTAATGATTTAAAAAGTGTAGATAGTATCAACATTGCCAAGGTGTTTAATCTTGTCAAAAGTGAGTTTGCAGAAACAGTAAAAACAGAATTTGTTAATACGACTTCCCAATTAGATATCTTAATCGACATATTGATAAAAGACGGGAATTGTATTATGAACCTGAATTGGCTTGCTCATTTATACCAAGTAGAACTTGATACAATTAAAAAGAAAACACAACAACTTAAAGCTGAACTAGCATCTGAAAAATCAGAGATTGATGATAATCGGAAACGTGATTACAATATTTACAAGGCATGTGTTGAAACGGCATATAAAAATGATATTGAAAATAACCGGGATGCGAAAATCACAACAGATGAGTTATCACTTTTACTAACTTTATCTAATAAGCTAGAATTATCACAAGAAGAAGTGAAATTTATCAACTATTTGATTATTCCACCTGAAAAATTAAAAATTGACAATGTAATATCACTGTTAAAAAATATTGGAGTTATTTTTTACTCTAAGAAATGCAATTTAGTGTATGTGGCGGACGAGGTTGTTTCAATACTTCGAAAAATCAGAAAAAAAGAGCTGGCCGATAAATATTTCCGTAGGGTTTTAAACACTTTAAAAGAGCCCCAAATCAATCTTGTTTGCAGAAAGCATAATATTGATATAAAAGAATTGAGTCGTGAGTCAAAAATCAAACTTATTCTTAAAGAAGGAATCTCTTTTTCGAATCTGTTGGCTAATGAAATACATAAAGAAAAAACAACCCTTACAGACAAAAAGAAAATTATTAATGAATTATGGGAAAAAGGGTTGAGGGTTTCTTCTCCCCTACATGGAAGTACAATAGATGAAAAAATAAATAATATTATTGCATATTTTGAAGAACTAGAACGAGACGAGAAAGTAGGTATTTCCTTTGAAGGCTATGAAAAACTACTAATAGATTTAAATGCAGAACTCAAATTGTTTAGAAAATATCTTTTTGATGAATTTGAATTTTCTGAAGATGTAAATATTGACAATTCAACCTTACTGGATTATAACATTAAGCCACGGGATATACTAGATATTATTCCATTGGATGAATTGAAAGTTTTCGCAGAAACAAAACATATTAAAACAAGAGGAGATGTTGTTTTAAATATTTTAGAGGCATACAAAGATGCTGAGAACTTAATGATTGAGAACTATGAGGCTTTAGGGTTTAGGAATCTTGCCGTTTTAAAAGAAAATGGAATTATCATAAAAGAAAGCGAAATCGGATTAAAGTTTGAGGAGATTACAAAAAT
>JAAYJX010000049.1 GCA_012522695.1 Erysipelotrichia bacterium | reverse complement strand
TTCGTCTTGGTGTCTTGATGGCGAAGAAATCGTTTTAGATAAAGTTGAAATTACGACTCTTAATGAACATATTCGTATTTTTTCTAATTAAAAGGGCGCTAATTTTCAATTTTTTAACAAATAAATGCACTTTTACTTACATTTTGTAAAATTTAGTGTAGAATTATTTTCGCGTATATATTAATATGTATATGTGTATCTATGTAAGCATACATTTTTTTAGAAAGAGGTAAATATGAAAAAAACTGCAATTGAAAAAACAATTATCGCTCTAACTGTTACTGCTTTTGTTTTACTTCTTATAGGTGTTGGTTATATTGTCGGTCAGGTTTTTATTTTAGACCCGGCCTTCGGTTTAAATTTCCAAAATCTAAAAGAAGTTTTGTTGTCAATCGGAAGCTGGTTTGATTTCGTTGGAAATGGCGTTTATGATCTTCCAAGAATTATCGCCTTGTCAGTTGTTGGAGCACTCGGAATTATCGTTCCCATTATTTGGGTTATTTTAATTATCAAATTCCGCAAACCATTATCCTTACTCGTTTTATTAACATGGTATTTAGTTTTAGCAGCCGTTTTATACGACTATGCTATGCTTCATCCATATCTTTTAGGAGTAGGAACACCTTTGATGGATTCGTATTGGAATGGATTCATGTCTGAACTAGCAGCACCACGTATTATGAACGTTGTTATTTTCTTAATACCACATGCTCTTTTAGTACTTTCCTTCCTATTTGCTATTCCATCAATGATTGTTGATATGGTTTATTGTGCTAAATCTCCAACTGCGCCAAAGCGTCGTGTTGCCCACGCTATGTCTTCTGAAGATGATAAAGTCATTTTAGTTCGTGAAGAACCACAACCCTTAGGACCAAGCGGTGATGAAATTCGCGAAATCATTCGTGAAGAAATTAAAGATGAACCAGTTGTTGCTGTTGCACCAGCACCTGCTCCAGTTGTTGAACATGAACCAGTTAAACCAGTTCATGCTAGTGAAACGATTTCTGGTTTAAGCGGACCTTTAATCGTCCAATATATTAATACTTATGGACGTCAAGAAGAAGTTAGACCCGCACCAGCTCCGGCTCCGGCTCCAGCTCCTGTCGTTGAAAAAGTTGATTACGGAAAAATTAGAGATTTAATCCGTGAAGAACTTTTAGATCTTCTAACTGAAGAAGTTGAAGAATACGAAGAAGTTGAAGAAGAAGTCGTTCCTGTTCAAGAAGAAGTCGTTCATGCTCCTGCTCCAGAAGTTCATCATGTTGGACCAACACTTGATGAAATTCGTGCGATGGTTCGTGAAGAAGTTGTTGCAGGCACAAAAAAAGAAGAAAAAACTTCTCCAATTATTGTTAACGTTCCACCAGCCCCACCGGCACCGGTTAAAGAACCTTTAACAAAAAATCAAGTTCGTAGTTTAATTGCTAATGAACTAGCTAGATTAGTTGAAAAAGAAGCAGCTGCTCCAAAAAAAGAAGAAGCACCTGCTCCAGCTCCGGCTCCGGTAGTTGTTCATCAACCGGTTGACGATAATCATATTCGCAAATTAATTGCTGGCGAACTTTCGAAACTAGTTGAAGAACCAGTCGAAACTGAAAAAAAAAATAAAATAGAAAGTGAAGAACCTTCACTAACTAAAGAAGACATTCGTGTGATTTTAGAAGAAGTTTTAAATCGCCAAGTCGTCGTTAAAGAAGTTATTAAAGAAGTTCCTGTTGTTGTTAAGGAAGTCGTTAAAGAAGTTCCAGTTGTTCAAGAACCTAAACCTAAAAAAGTAAGCGAACCCGCGCCTGTAAAGGCTAAGGTTGATACTCCTCGTCCAGCCGCTGTTAAAGTTGCTCGTGAATACGAACGTATTCCTTTTCAAACGAGAATGAAAAGCGCTGAAAAGGAAATGAAGGCTAACTATAACGAACTAAAAAGTGAAGTTTTAAGTTATGGTGTGAAAAGTCGTGTCTCTAATACTGGTGATACGTTTAGACTTCATACGAAGACTTACTTAAAAATTACGATTGCTGGCAAAAGCTTAAAATTGTATTTTGCTCTTGATCCTAAAAATTATGAAAAAACAACGCTTCCTGTTCAAGATGCTAGCCATATTGGAATTTATAAAGACATCCCCTTAATCTTTAAAGTCAAATCTGCTTTAAGTATGAAACGGGCCAAACAATTAATTGCCGATGTTATGGAAGCCGATAACCTCGAACAAGGTAAAGTTGAACCACATAACTGGGTTAAAGAAATTAAGTAACTAAAAAATTATTTTTAAAAGGCGACAAGTTCGCCTTTTTTTATTTTTAAAATGTAAATATTTTTATATAATATATTGTATATATTACTTAAAGGAGAATAATCATGGATGCAAGTTATAAGTTAGGATGGATTGAAGTCGTTACAGGTCCGATGTTTGCTGGTAAAAGCGAAGAATTATTAAGAAGAATTAAACGCCTTGAATATGCTAAACAAAAATTTCTTGTTTTTCGTCCACGTCTTGATAATCGCTATTCACTTGATGAATTAGTTTCGCACAATAAAAACCGATATAAGTCAATTTTAATTGATCAAGCAAGTGATATTTTAAAATATATTCGTGATGATATAAACGCTGTGATAGTTGATGAAATTCAATTTCTTGATGAAAAAATAGTAAAAATTAGTGAACAATTAGCTAGTAAAGGACTTC
>JAAYJX010000048.1 GCA_012522695.1 Erysipelotrichia bacterium | reverse complement strand
TAAGTATTTAATATTAAATAGCAAAATAAAAACGCCCCTAATTTGCTAACGAAAATAAAGAGCGTTTAAAAGTTACTAATAAAGTTATACTTTATAATACAAAATAAGTAACGAATTTAAAATCATAACGACGGTTAAACCCGTATCTGCAATCATTGCAACTGTCATTTGATATTGTCCTAGTAAATCTAGTAAAACTAAAACAACAATTGAAAATTTTACAAGTAAAGAAAAGATAATATTGAAAAGAGCAACGAGTCTTGTTCTTTTTGAAATCTTAATTGCATCGACGACTTTAATCGGGTTGTCATTAACAATAATTACTTCGGCATTTTCCACAGCAAGATCACTACCAATCCCCGACATCGCAAAACCCACATCACTTCGAATAATCGATGGAGCGTCGTTAACACCATCGCCAACAAAACCGACGCCTTTATCGTTATTTGCTAAATATTGTTCAAGGATATCTAGCTTTTCAGCGGGAGTCAATTGCCCATAATATTTTTCTATGCCTACTTCATTAGCAATGTCTTCAACATTACTTATATGGTCACCAGAAAGTAGAACAGTTTCAATTTTCATTTTCTTTAACTGACTGACCATATGTTTAGAATCATATTTTGCCGTATCATTTAAAACAACATAACCAGCATATTTTTGATTAACAGCTAAATAAATAATCGTGCCTTTTTCTTTAACTTTTGCTACTTCAACACCAGCCGTTTTAAGAAAGCTTGGTTTACCGGCAATAAGATGAACTCCTTTATAAGTTGAAGAAACACCTGCACCAGGAACTTCATGATAATTTTCTTGTAAAACCTTTGTGTTTAGTTTTTTTCGATCATGAATAATAGCTTTAGCTATTGGGTGGTTAGATTGACTTTCGACCGCTACTAAATATTCCCAAAATAATTCTTCTTCAATTTCATAAAAAACAGCTTTTTTTACTTCAAAATATCCATGTGTTAAAGTGCCTGTTTTATCGGTTAAGATGTAGCCTAGATTATTTAATTCATCTAAGTAGTTTGAACCCTTTACTAAGATACCGTTTTTACTAGCTAAACCAATTCCAGCAAAATAGGCTAAAGGCACAGAAATGACGATTGCACACGGGCAAGAAACAACAATAACAGACAAGGCATTATAAATCCAATCAGCGTATGCTTGTGATTTAAAAACGAGTGGAACTAAAGCAATAAATAAAGCGAGGATAAGAACCATCGGTGTATAAAACCGAGCAAACTTTGTAATAAATTTTTCAGCTTTTGATTTACGTTCGCCGCTATTTGTGACGAGTTCTAAAATTTTACTAATCGCACTATCTTCAAATAAGCGTTCAACTTTTAACGTAAGCGAACCATTTTTTAAAATACTGCCACTTAAGACATGATCTCCTTCATCAACATCGACTGGCATAAATTCACCAGTTAGGCTTGAAGTATCAAGGCTGCCTTGCCCACTTACAATTTTACCGTCTACAGGAATAATTTCACCAACTTTAATTAGTATTAAATCGTTCTTTTTTAAATCATTTGGGTGAACAGTTTTAAATTCATCACCAACAATTAAGTTTGCAATTTCGCCTTGTAAATCAACTGCTCGCATAATTTCATTACGAGATTTATTCATCGCAATTTCTTCAAAAATTTGCCCAAGTTGATAAAAAGCAATAATCATAATGCCTTCAAAATACATATCGCCCCGGCCAAAAACCGGTAGAGACATTAAAAAAGCTCCAACAGCAGAAATTGTTAAAAGTAAATTTTCATCAATCGGATTTTTTAATTTTATAATTCGGGAAATTGTTTTCCATGTAATATCGTAAATAAGAATTAGTAAAGATAGAGAATACACTACAACTTTAAGCCAAACTAAATTACTAGGAATAGCAAATAAACCGACAAATAATAAAATAACGCCAATAACTAAACGAGTAATTAATTGAATTATTCTCTTATTAATTAGGTTTTTGCTATGAGTTTTTGTTTTCGAAGCATAATTAATTTCTAAATCATCATCACTTGCTTCCATTACTTTATTCATTGTTTGTTCAAGTGTATAAGGATCATCTTTATAAGTTACATAAAGACGTCCAGTTGAAAAATCTAAATTTGCTTCAAATATATTTTCATCTTTATTTAAATGTCTTTCGATTTTAGCTGCGCAATTGCCACACGTTAAGCCATCGATTTTATAAATGTGTTTTTTCATACATTTTCCTAGCCCTTCTTTTTATAGTGACCGTATTTAAAGTAAAACATTTTTCTTAGTATTACAAGTAATACGCAATAAAAAAAGAGCCCGTTTGAGGCTCTTAATTTTTTAAAGTTTGCTTAGATTTTTTCGATTTCAGCAAATTCAACATCTACTGGTGTTGAGCGGCCAAAGAAAACTGTTTCAACACGGCATGCACCTGTTTCTTTATCAATAGATAAAATACGCCCTTCAGTTCCTTCAAGAGGACCGTGAATAACTTTAACTAAATCACCAACGTTATAACGATCATACATTGATTCATCAATAATATTCATTCTTTTTAAGACGGGTTCAATTTCTTCGCGCGTCACGGGCGTAGGCTTTTGTCCTCCACCTGATGAACCAGCAATTCCTGTTACGCCTGGTGTATTACGAACTAAATACCATGTTTCGTCTGTCATAATCATTTCAACAAAAATATATCCCGGATATAAATTTTTCATTCGTGTTTTACCTGTTGGCAAACCATCTTTTAAAACTGGGGTTGGTTGTTCGGCAACTAAAACATTAAAAAAGTATTCTTGATAAGGTGAACCATCAATTAACGTGTTCATATCTTTAGCAACTTTATTTTCACGCATTGATTGGGTCGTGACGATATACCAATGTTTTTTTCCTAATTCTGCTGTCATTCTTATTTACTCCATTCTTGAAACGCTTCTTTTAATGTTTGTAAAAGTGAGCCGGCGGCCCAATCTTCTAAACTAAGAAATAAAGCGGCAAAAGCAGCAATAACAATAACAACGACAATGGCAGGTAAAAGTTCTTCTCTTTTAGGCCAGCGTACGCGTTTTCCTTCTTTAACTACTTCACCAACGTATTTTTTAACTTTCATAAGTCGCTCCTTTATTTGCTTTCTTTGTGCAAGGTATGTTTATTACAACGCGGACAAAACTTTTTAATTTCAAGTCGTTTATGAACACCATCTTTTTTACGTGTTGACGTATAGTTACGGCTTAGACAATCAGAGCAAATTAAAATTATTTTTTGTCGCATTTATTATGATACCTTTCCTAAACGATTGCTAACAAAATATAACATTGAGGAAAAAATATGTCAATAAAAAGAATTTATGAGTTATAAAAGATGTTGACGTATCCTCTCACCGAGTTCGCTAGTATAAAAATCTTTAATTCTCCTGCGAACTGCTGGGGCATTCAAATTAATGGCCACAGCTATTTCAGGCACTGTATAACCATACGACTTTAAAAAGATAATGTTTCTTGTTTCAAAATCTTTTTTATTAATTGGAAGTTCATCTAAAATTTCCATAACAGCTTGAACGTTAATAAAATTTCGACAGTCGTTTTTTTGTTCTTCACAATTAAGAACGTCATAAAAGGTCAGATTTAAATCATAATTAATTTCTTGATCAAAACTTAAAAATGTGTTGGGGGATCTGCAAGGATGTTTTAAATAACGGAAATAACCTGCTAAATCTCGGTTTAAAAGTTTTAAAAAATACGTATTGAATAAAATTTTATTATAAATAAATCTTAAAACCGCTTTATGGAAGGTCTCATAAAATAAACTATGAATATCCGCCATTGTTCCACCATAACATTTACATTGATAATAATATTTGTACAAAAGGGGTCTATGTTGATATAGTTTCCTTTTTAACAAAAAATCATACGCCTCTTTCGAATTTTTGCGATATTGCAAAACTAGTTCTTCATCACAAGCAATCATAGGTCAGTTTGTTCCTCCTTTATTTTATTTTTCTCGATGAGATAAAGTTAATTAAAATACCGGCTGCAACTGAAACATTTAATGATTGTATTTTCCCACTGACGGGAATTTTAACGACATAGTCGCTTCTTTTATTTAAAAGCGGGCTTACGCCTTTGCCTTCACTTCCTAAAATTAAAACAATCGGGCGTAAATAATCAACATCTTCGAAAGAAACAGCTTCTTTTAAATCTGTTGAAACAATCCAAAAACCATTATCTTTTAGTATTTCCAAAGCATTACTTAAATTAGTAACTTGGCAAACTTTAACAAAATTTAATGCGCCAGTTGAAACTTTTGCAACGGTCGCATTTAAAGGTACTTGTTGATGTTTTTTAATGATTACTCCCCGTACATTAAAATAAGCACAAGTTCGTAAAATGGCTCCAAAATTATGAGGATCTTGAATTTCATCAAGCATTATTATTAAAGGATTAGTTTCTTTTTTACTATCAAAAATTATTTCATCAAGACTTGCATAATTGAATTGTTTTATAATCGCGGCGATTCCTTGGTGGTTACTTTTTGCAGTAAGCTCATCTAATTTTTTAATCGTTACTTTTTCAACTTCGACTTTTTGTTTTGCAATTTCTTTTAAAATTTCCGCTTGCGAAAAACGTTCATCTAAATAAATTTTTTCAACACCATTCGTTTGCAGGAAACTTAACACTGGTTTTCTCCCATAAATTAAGTTTGGCATCTTTTTAAAATTTATTTTCTCATCTTTACTTTTTTTCATTTTTTTTAGAAAATATATATTATAAAATGTTTTTTTCCATTAATATTTTGCGAATACGATCACTTTCAGCAAAGTTCTTTTCGCTTTTATATTTTAAATATTTGTTATAGAGCATCTTGTCATTTTCATCTAAAAGTGGGTGCTTAAAAGAAAAGCCAAAAATACTAAACATTGCTTCAAGTTTGAAAAAATAATTAAGTAAGTCTTTTATGTTTAATGGTTTTTGTCTTAGTGATGTATTAATTGCTTTTAGTTGTGCATAAAAGTAAGTTAGAGCATTTGGAGTATTTAAATCATTTGCTAACTCTTTTATAAATTCACTTATATCAATATTGGCTTTTTCAACTAACGAAATATTATTTAATTGCAAAATGACACTTAGTTGATTTAAAGTATTTTGAATCTTTTGCCATTCGTTTTGCGCAGTTTTGATAACTTCTTCAGTAATATTTAAAGGCGCACGATAATGAGTACTTAGTAATAGTAAACGTACAACATTGCCTCCATATTGTTCAATCATGTCTTTAGCTAAAATAACATTGCCTAGTGATTTAGACATTTTTGTTTGATCGAAAATAATATAGCCATTGTGTAGCCAATAATTAGCTATTAGGTGTCCGCTATGAGCTTTTGATTGGGCAATTTCGTTTTCATGATGAGGAAATTTTAAATCAAAGCCTCCGCCGTGAATATCAATTCTTCCACCTTCAAAAATAGTATTTATCATCACACAACATTCAGTATGCCAACCTGGTCGACCTCTAGACCAAGGCGAATCCCAATTAAGGCCTTTACTAGTTTTTTTCCAAAGAATGAAATCAAGAGGTGATTCTTTTTTAATATTTTCTTCAACTCGGGCACCACTAAGTAAATCATCGACGTTAATTTTACTTAATTGCCCATAGCCTTCAATACTCGCCACGCGAAAGAAGACATCGCCTGTTACTTCATAAGCAGCGCCTTTTTGAAGCAAATCGCCAATATAATTTATAATTTCGGGAATATAATTAGTTACCCTTGGACTAATATCTGGTTGATAAGAATTAATTTGTTCAACGACTTTTTTAAAAGCTTCAATATAATAATTTGTAATTTCTTCTTCAGACATTTTTTTAGCTTCTGCTTGTTCAATAATTTTGTCATCAATATCGGTATAATTACTAACAAAAGTAACTTTATAATTTAAATATAAAAACAATCTTTTTAAGACATCAAAAACAACAACAGGCCGTATATTGCCGATGTGTGGGTCATTATATACAGTTGGTCCACAAATATAAATTGAAACCTTATTTTCTTTTAAAGGTTTAAATAATTCGACTTTATTTGTTAACGAATTATAAAGTAATATTTTCATTTTTTTATCCTAATATAAAATTATAACATATATTTCTAACAAATATATTTGCACTAAAAAATCAGCCACTAAATTATTTGTAAATAATATCTTTTAATTGATGATCATTATAAGCAATAAATTGGCTATCTTTAACGAACTCTTTTTGATAATCTCCATAACCCCACATGACTAAACAAAAAGGCACTTGTCCATTTTTTGCGGTGAGGTAATCAACATCGCTATCACCAATGAAAAGGACTTCTTCTTTGTTGAGTTGATATTTATTAACAATCAAGTCAATTAAGTAAGGATTAGGTTTTTCAGGGAGGTGTTCTTGATGGCCATAAATTAAATCAAATGTCGTAGGAAAGTAATGTTCGACGATTATTTTAGCTAAATGATCTGGTTTATTACTAACGACAAAAAGCAATTTATTTTCTTTTTTTAATTGTTTTAGTAACTCAGTAATTCCTTCAAAAGGCGTTGCGTACATCCCTTGAAATTTTTGATAATTTCTTTGAAACTCTGCATAAAGCAAATCAAAATCTTTTTTCGTATGTTCTTGATTTTTAAAAACACGAGCAATAATCGTATGTGCTCCCATGCCAATAAGTTTTGTCGTTTCCTCATCATTATAAGAAAAATTATAACCACAAGTTTTAAGAGCGGTGTTTAAGGCAATAGTAATATCGGAAATCGTATGTAAAATTGTTCCATCTAAATCAAACATTAAAGCTTTATACATCATTTTTCCTCCACAAATAATTTATTTTGTCATATAAAGACATCTTTTTTATCATAAGAAAAATAACTTTATTTTTCAATCCAATATTTAATAATAATCTTTGTATGTGCTTACAAGTATCTTTTTTAAATAAAAACGACTGCGTTTGCAGCCGTTATTTAGTTTTTTAAAATGTTTTAATTAGTGAACCCAAGTTACTAAAACAACTGGAGCATTATCTCCACGACGATTACCAGCCTTAATTGCTCTTGTGTAACCGCCTTGGCGATCTTTATAGCTCGGCCCTAATTCATTAAAGAGCTTTTCTAATGCAGAAACCCCGTCTTTACCATGAGTATTCATTTGTCTTAAAATACTTGCGGCTTGACGACGAGCGTGTAAATCACCGCGTTTTGCAAGAGTTATTAAATGATCAGCAAGTTTTT
>JAAYJX010000047.1 GCA_012522695.1 Erysipelotrichia bacterium | reverse complement strand
GTATAAAAAGTAATAAAAATGGTTATCGCGCGAATAACAATCGCCATAAAAAAGAGTAAGGCATATTGATAAAAATTAACTTTAAATGAAATATTAAAAATTAAATTAACTTCAATAACTAAATTAGCAATATTATTAGATGGAATATTAGGAATAGATTCAATTGCTGCAGCGTTCATAAGAGGTAAAAAAGATGAATCATAAAAAGTCGTAACTAACATTGATAAAGTTAAAATAACAAGAAAAGGCCAATTTGCAAGCGTATACTTAAAAATCTTTTTCCAAACTTTAAAATTGTATTTAGTTGGTAATTTTTCTTCTTCAAAGACAAAGTTGTGAGCCATTTTTAGACGAGTTTTGTTTGTATTTCATAAACTCTTTGATACAAACCCTTTCTATTTATTAATTCATCATGATTACCTAATTCAGTTATTTGTCCATCTTCTAAAACGATAATTAAATCAGCGTCTTTTGCCGTCGCAATGCGATGCGTAATAATAATTGTTGTCGTTTCATCAACACGTTTTTTTAAAGCCAAACGAATATTAATATCCGTTTCTGTATCAACCGAACTAAGTGAATCATCAAAAATTAAAATCGGTGCTTTATTAATTAATGTTCGAGCAATTGCTAAACGTTGTTTTTGTCCACCAGAAAGCGTTACACCTTTTTCACCAACAGGCGTCTCATATCCTTCTTTAAAAGACAAAATATTATCATGGATATTAGCAATTGAAGCAGCAGTGTAGACATCATCTTCACTAGCATCGGGTTTACTAATGCGAATATTAGAAATAACTGTTTTAGAAAATAAAAAAGGATCTTGTAAAACAGTCGCGACATTTTTTCTTAAGTGACTTCGAGAAATATTAGCGATATTGTGCTCATCTAAATAAATCGCCCCACTCGTTGGTTCATATAATCTTATAAGTAAATGGGCAAGGGTTGATTTACCTGAACCGGTTTTTCCTAAAACCGCAACAGTCGAACCTTTTTTAACTTTTAAATTAACGTTTTTTAAAACAGGCTCATTACCATCAACAAATTGAAATGAGACATTTTTAAAAAGAAGTTCACCTTGGATTTTAGGTTCAATACCTGTTTTAAGATCTTCAAGTGGTTCATCTAAAATGAGTTTAAGCCGATCCATAGCCGCAAGTGCTTGGGCAAAGTTTGAAAGAATCGTCGCAACTTGCCGAATTGGCCAAACCATCATATTAACAAACGCGAAACTTATAAAAAGCGTACCAATTGAAATTTCACCTTTATAAGCTAAAGAAATCCCAACAAGAGTCGTTAATACAATTTGACCAAAAACAAAAATATCACTTGAAGAAAAGAAAAAAGCTGAAAGTCTCCGCCAATGGACGAACTTCTTTTTATAATCTTGAAGGTGTTCTTCAAAATGTTCGATTTCGTAAGCCTCATTATTAAAAGCTTTAACAACACGAACAGAAGCTAAATTTTCTTCGATCTTCGATGTTAAAAGTCCCTCACTATCATCAGTTTTTCGAAAACGTCTACGAACCTCCTTAATAACAAAAAATGAATATACAAATAACAATGGGATTAACACGAGCGAGATAAGTGCAATCTTATAATTAATTGATACTAATATTAAAAAAGAAAATAAAACAATTAAAAATGTATAAACAACTGAAAACATTTCTCTTGTTAGAAAGCGACGCAAAACTTCTTCATCACGCGTACATGTTTGAATAACATCGCCACTGCGTGCCTTTTTCATAAAAGAGTAGGGCAATCTTTCGATATGATAAAAAAGCTTTTGTTGCATTGTTTTGGCAATGTTAGGACCTAATTTTGCTCTTAAAAGAAATCTTGAAAAAGTAAATAAAGCGACAAAAAGCGCCATCGTTACGATAATGACTGAAAAGACCCATAAGTTT
>JAAYJX010000046.1 GCA_012522695.1 Erysipelotrichia bacterium | reverse complement strand
GACGGAAAAGCGAGTACTTTTTGACCTTACGAGTTTATTGACAAAAAGAAGCGAAACAATTGTTAGCATTAAGTAAGCAAATGTTGAAAAAGTAAAAATTATAGAGATAATAAAAACAAGAACATAGTGGATTCTAAATTTATTTTTATCAATAATTTCAAAAGCTAAGGCTATTATTAGAAAAGAAGAAAATAGACCTGGTTCCCAAAAAATAGACTGTAATCTATTTAAATAGATATTTTGGAAAAAAACAAAAAAATAATTACTGTAAATGGAATTTTTACCATTTGTAAAGGTTGATATGCCAAATTGAGTACCTGAAATGTTTATGAAAATAAAAAAGATTAAAGAAATAATGGATAAACCAAACATTATTTTTATAAAGAACGATTTGAAAGTTTCAAATGTGAATACTCTAATAACGAAAAAGGCAGATAGAATTAGTAGGCCATAATAAGCATAAGAAATAAGGTAATCAAACTCTCTAGTAAAAACCATTGTTATAAAAGCTGAAACCCCTAATACGAAAACTAAAATTACTGAGGGTAAAATAAAAGGAATTTTTTTCTTTTTTAAAAAATATTTTACTAAGTTTACGTCAAGATTTAAAATATACAAAGAAAAAGATAAAACGAATACCATTAATGCAGATATGGTCCTTAGAGTCGTATTTTCAAATGTAGTATATGCATATCCACTTGCCAATATAATAAATAAAACTAAAATAGCATTAAATGATTTAGAAATAAATTTTTTTTCCAAAAATTTTGCTCTTGAAGCGGATAAAAACGACAGTAGTAATAATTTAAGATTTTTCATGAATATAGGTAATTATTTTATCTTAACTAAAAACAATTGTATATTAACGCCTTTCTAATGTAAAATAAACGCGAACAAATATTATGAAAAAAATATTAATTCAATCGCACGATTTTTATCCAAAAACTTCACCAGCTGCAAAAAGAATCTATTCGTTCGTTGATTTTTTAACAAAAGAAGGTTGGGAAGTACATCTATTTTCAATGGTTGAAAAAAAATACTTGCCTCAACTTAAACGAAAATTTCCTAACCTTACTATTTTTTCTTTATCTGAAAAATTTAGAACTTGGAATAATAAACTACAGAGGTTATTAAGAAATTGGTATTTTTACAAAAACACAATAAAATTATTCAAGGAAAATAATATTATTGATTATGATTATGCACTAGCAACCTCGCCAGAAATATTGCCTTGCTTAGCAATGCTGAAAATTTCAAAGGCCTTTAGAATTAAATTAATATTAGACGTGAGGGATATTTGGCCCGATGTTTTGAATGAAATGAAAATTGTAAAAAAGTGGCACTTTTCATTTATTTTTTTTAATTTCATAGCCAATAAGCTTTATAAAAAATCGTATTTAGTAACAACCGTCTCAAACGGAAAACAAGTTAAATTAAAAAATAAAAAGCAATTACTCCAAAAAGAAGTTGCTTTAATTGAAAATGGATTTGATGAAAGCATGTTGGATTTACCTATAAGCGAAAAAACAATTTATGATTTTCAATTGAAAAAAGGCAAATTAATAACATATATTGGTAATTTAGGTTTGGCTCAAGGTCTGAAAACTTTTATTGATTTAGCAAAAAAATATGATGATAATAAGTCCTATCGTTTTTTAATAATTGGAAAAGGGACTGATAAAGATTTTTTGTTGAAATACTCCAGGGATAAAAAAGTGAAAAATATAGAGTTTTATAATCCAGTAAGCCAAGATGAGTTAGCGACAATTTTAAAATATAGCAGTGCTTCCTACGTTTCTTTAACGTCGGATTTAATGTTGGATAGCATTCCTTCAAAATTATATGAATCTTTAGGTTTGGGTTGTCCAACTTTTTTAGTGGCGCACGGCGAATCGAGAAAATTAATCGATGAAACTCAACACGGAGTTTATGTTGATACAAATAATTTCGATGAAATTGTAATTGAGTTTAGTAGGTTTTTGAGTAAGTTATCTGAAATGGAAAAAAGAAAAAAAGAAGTAAGCAAATACATTGTTGAGAATTACTCCAGAGAGAAGCAAGCTCAAAAATTTGTGAGTATTTTGAAATAAAATTAAGGAATGAGGAGATAAAATGAAAGTTATTAATGTTATTGGACTAGGTTATATTGGTTTACCCACAAGTTTAATGTTTGCAACTCATGGCTATAGAGTGCGGGGCGTTGACATAAACGAAAAGTTAGTTGAACTTTTAAAAAGTGGAGGTGCTACTTTCGAAGAAAAAGGCCTTTTAGATTTATACAAAAAAGCTCTAACAAAAAAAATTTCATTCGCTACTGAAATTCAATCCGGAGATACTTACATAATCGCCGTACCCACTCCTTATGATGAAGAGTCAAAAAAAATTGATACTAAATATATTAAAGCGGCCGTTGAAAGCGTTTTAAAGGTGTGTCAAAATAACACCTTCTTAATTATTGAGTCTACAATATCGCCAGGGACTATAGATAAACATATTCGTCCGTTGGTTAGTGAATATGAAAAAAAAAGAAAAATTAGAATTCATATTTCTCATTGCCCAGAACGAATAATTCCCGGAAATATGGTTTATGAGTTAGTCCATAACTCTCGTACAATCGGGGTAGATCGAATTGAAGTTGGCGAAGAAATTAAAATACTATATAAAAGTTTTTGCCAAGCAGAAATGGTTATTACGTCAATTAAAGTTGCAGAAATTACTAAAGTAGTTGAAAATACTTTTCGAGATGTAAATATTGCCTTTGCAAATGAACTAGCCCAAATTGCGCATTCAGCAGAAATAGATGTTTATGAAATTATAAAAATTGCCAATATGCACCCTCGCGTTAAAATATTACAACCTGGACCCGGTGTTGGTGGACACTGTTTACCGGTTGACCCTTGGTTTTTAGTTGGTGATTTTCCAAATCAAACCCCTTTAATTAAACAAGCTCGTCTTGTTAATGACTCAATGCCGAGTTACGTTATTGAACGCGTGACAGAGATTGCCTTTAAATTCGACATACCATTTTCAAGAATTGGACTATATGGTATTTCTTATAAAGAAAATGTGGATGATTATCGGCAAAGCCCCACTTTGCAAATTTTAAATTTAAAAAATAATTCTTTTGCTAGAGATGTAAAAGTATTTGATCCCTTTATTCAAAAAAACCTGTTTCAAAATCAATATTTTGACTTTCAAAATTTTTTAGATGATATTGACATTATCGTTGTAATGCAGGCCCATAATCATTTGTTAGAAAATCAAGATAGTTTGAAAGAAAAAATTATTTTTGATACAAAAGCAACTTTAATAAAAAGCGAGAACATTTATCATTTTTAATGATATAATCAATAAGCATGAAAAAGAAAGTAATATTGGTTTTTGGTACTAGGCCAGAAGCGATTAAGATGGCCCCTCTAGTAAAAGTTTTTGAAAAAGAAAAATCCTTTTTTGAAACGATTGTTTGCGTAACTGGACAACATAAGGAGATGCTTACACAAGTACTAGATATTTTTAAAATTAGACCCAAGTATAATCTTGAAATCATGAAAAAGAATCAAACGCTTTTTGATATTAATAATGAAGTTTTAATAGGGATGAAAAATATTTATGAGGCAGAAAATCCTGATTTGGTTTTAGTGCATGGAGATACAAGCACTACTTATGCCGCTGCACTTGCGGCTTTCTATATGAACATTGATGTCGGACATGTTGAAGCCGGTTTAAGAACTTACAATGTTTATGAGCCATTTCCTGAAGAATTCAATCGCCAAGCGGTTAGCATATTTGCAAAATTTAATTTCTCTCCCACAAAAAGAACACAAGAAAATTTATTGAGAGAGGGAAAAAATCCTAAGAGCATCTTTATTACCGGAAACACTGTTATTGATGCGTTACAAACAACAAAAGACGCGTTGAAACATTCGCAACATGATGAATGGATAGGAAATAGCCGTTTAATCTTACTCACTTGCCACAGGCGTGAAAATCTTGGAAAACCGATGGAAAATATTTTTAGAGCAGTCAAAAGACTTTTAAAAGAAGTTAATGACATAAAAATTATCTATCCACTCCATAAAAATCCTATAATCCATGAACTAGTTGAAGATCACTTCTCAAACGAAACAAGAATAAAAATAATACCACCATTAGATGTTTTGGAGTTTCACCACCTTATGAAAAAATCTTATATAGTTATGACTGATAGTGGTGGAATTCAAGAGGAAGCACCATCTTTAGGAAAGCCCGTTATTGTTTTAAGAAACACAACTGAACGACCTGAAGGCGTTGAGGCTGGAACTTTAAAATTAGCAGGAACTGATGAAAATAACGTTTTTAATGTAGCGCTTGAGTTGTTATCTAACCAAACAACTTATTTTAAAATGAGTCGAGCGATCAACCCTTATGGCGATGGAAATGCTAGCAAAAAAATAGTTAATATAATTAAAAATGAATTATTTTCAAAAGCTTAAAGTTTTAACTATTTACGATATCTTTGGGCGACTTCGCCATTTTTTGCGTAAAGTTTTTGGAGTCTTAAAAAGGAACGCACATATTAACAAAAAACCTAAAACAGTAACAAATGAAAGCATTCTTGTTTTTAATGAACGAAAACTCGAAACCTTAACTCAAAATCCATATGTTTTTAGTATTTTCGGAAAAAAATATAATTTACAAAATTTTTATTTTAGAGATGCTGGTGATAAATATTGGTATGAGTGTAAATTGCCAAAAAAAGAAGATATTAAAATTGAATGGGAAATTAATCGTTTACAATTTTTAGTTCCCTTGGCTGTCAATTATAAAAAAACAAATAATGACAAGGACTTGGTTTTGTTGAATAATTTGCTTCTAGATTGGGTCAGTAAAAATAAATTCGATCGAGGGATAAATTACTATAGTAATCTTGAAGTTGCAATTCGTGCTATTTCCATATACTTAATTTTTACTATGATTGGAGATAGTTTATTAAAAGATGTAAAATTAACGGACTTGCTCTATTTACATGGCTTACACATATATAACGAGATTAATACAACTCGTTTAACCACTAGAAACAACCACGCATATGGAGAAGCTGTTGCCTTGTTTTTACTAGGCAAACATTTTGGTGAAAAAAAATGGGAAAAAAGAGGAATTAAAATTTTCAATGAATTTTCATTTTTAATTGATAATTTTGGTGATTGTGTTGAAGAATCCTCTAACTATCACTTTTTTATTACTCAAATGCTTGTGATTGCATATTCTGCTGATTCTGAAGATAGATTACAAATTGGTGATAAATTAGGAAAAAGCTTATCTAGTTTAAGCCACATCACTGATGCAAAAAAAAGAATTATAAGCTATGGTGATTGTGATAATAGTTTCTTTTATAATTTTTCAAATGAACCAGACATATTATTGAAGAAAATTGAATCAAATGCCTTCTCATTAGGCGCTTTGAAAAAAAATTATATTCTAAATAATAAAAAAAAGAGCATACAAGTTTTTTATCACGGGAATTTCAAATTAATTTTGCTTACTGGACAAGAAAAGTATCACGCTCACTCACATGCGCTTTCCTACACTCTACTTTACAAGGAGGAAGAAATCGTTGTTGACCCTGGGACTTTTGTTTATAATGCAAATCCAAAAAAAAGAAAATATTTTCGTAGCTCTGCTGCCCATAATTGTCCATCAGCCGATGGAAAAGATCATTCACAGCAAATTACTAATTTTCGGTTACGCAACGAACATAATAAGGTATATTATAGTTACAAAGACGGAAAACATGCATTCTTGTTAAAAACTAGGCGTGATAAAATTTTAAGAGAAATAATGTTTATACCGAACGGGATTGTAATAGAAGATAGGGTTTTAAAGAAAAACATCGTTTCATTAATAACTTTTTGCCCCGGCGTAGATATCACACAAAAAAATAAAAATATTTTTATAGTTAATAATGTCTTGAAAATTAATTTTTTAGATGATATCTATGCCGAGTTAATGGAAGGGCCCATTTCTACGACTTATAATAACTTAAGAGAAACGAGCATAATAGGATACAAATCTTCTTTGAGTAAGGTTTCTTATGAGATTACCGAAATTGAAAAATAAAAATAGCTACATTTTTTTTGGTCCGATTGCTGACTCAGGCGGGCCTGCTCTTAGAAACAAATTAACTGTCGAATATTTAAAAAACGAGAAGGGACTTGTTTTAAAAATAGTTAATACGCATTCCAAATGTATTTTTACTAGAATATTTTATTTTGTGAAATTTTTCTTTTATCGCGGTGATTTTATTATTTCAGTTGGCAGCAAAGGTCGTGCTTTTTTTGCATATACCTATGCAATAAAAAGGTTCTTCGATAAAAAAAGCCGTTATATTATTTTTTCCATTGGAGGAACGATAGTGGAAG
>JAAYJX010000045.1 GCA_012522695.1 Erysipelotrichia bacterium | reverse complement strand
GTGGATCGTCTTCAGGAATATCTAGTTCAACTTTGCCGACTAAATCAGCACTAATATCGGCTGTTTTAGTGAAAATACCGCCACCTGCTTTTGCAAATAAAGCTAATAAACTTGCGCCAAAACTAAAGCCAATTAAAACACGAGCATTACCTGTCCATGAATATGTGACTAAGAAAACAAGAGTTACACCTAATAAGCAACTTGCGACAACGGCCATCCCCATAACCGCACCGCCACGAAAGCCAGCCATAAAAGACGGCTTAATTCCCTTTGCTGCAGATTCGGCAGCTTTAACATTAGCGATTGTTGCAATATCAATCCCAACTTTACCAGCAACTGCTGAGAAAGCAGCCCCGAGTAAATAAGAAATGCCCATTGCAAAATTAGGCCAAAAGGGATGAACACTAGTACCGACTTCACTTTGCCAAATTGGTTTCGGTAAAAAGAGAAAAATAAAAACAAAAAGAATTAACGAAAAGATTCCTAAAATTTGATATTCTCTTTTTAAAAAAGCATTCGCACCTTTTTTAATTAAGGTAGCAATTTCAGCAACTTTTTCATTTTCTGAAGCAATTCTTTTAACCCAAATTGACATCCAAACAGCAACACCAATAGCTAACAATGAGACAACAATTGCTATTACATAAGTCCAATGCAAAATTATCATTTTAATTAAACCTTTCTAAATAAGTTATTCTTAAAGTTAAGAAAACATTGCTTTTCATAAATCTTCTCATTAATTCTATCTTATTTATGATTTGTTCGCACGATTATTTGAGCTAAATATTAAAAAATTAGTTTATTAAGTCATTTTATTTATCGTTATTCTATTAGAAAAAGGACCAATACCAAATTTAAGGTTTTTTGGTCCTTTACTATTTTGAATTTATAAATTCTTATTAGGGTTGGCTACTAAAAACTGGATTATAGTAAAGATCGCCAGTTTCTGCAACATCGAATCCGTAAGCGTCCCATGTACTAAATGTACCATTAGAATATCCACCGTGTTGGTAAGACCAGTTAGCACTGCTTGCATTACCTAATACAAACGTAACACTCAAGGCGTTTGAGCCAATTGGACAATCATCAAATGTATAACTCCATACATTTTCACCTTCATCTATGAATTTAACTGTACCGCCAGTAACAGAATTCCAGCCCCAGAGATAGTTGCCATCAGCAAGAGGCAATTCTTCAAGACCTACTTTTGGTGAGGAAATAACTTTAACTGATCTACTTGAAGTTGGAACATTAAAAGTAGCAACTAAGTTTAAAAATTCATAATCAGTTTCAGTTACTAAAAAGGTTCTTGGGGACTCTGAGGTACCTTCTTGATTTATACCAGCAGCCCATTGAATTGCTCCAGCGGTTGCTCCGCCATAATACAAGTTATATTCATATAATTGATCAACTTCGATATTTTCAAAACTAATTGTCCATGAATGTGGATTGTCTGTGTCTTGAATTAATTTCGATGCACCCCAACCAGAAACAACGTTTTCTTTACTAATTGCGGAATTAATCCAAATATATTCATGATTTCCTTCATAAACATCAATGCCTGAAACAGCAAAGGTTAGAACAACGGTTCTTTCAGGAACTTCAATTGTTGTATCGCTTCCGGAATCAGAACTAGTAGGATCAGTTGATGAATCAGTCGTTGAATCAGTCGTTGAATCAGTAGTTGAATCAGTAGTTGAATCCGTTGGCTCAATAGTTTGTGTATCACTAGAACTAGGTGTTGTGTCATCTGGATCTATTGGTTCGCATCCAACTAAAACAAACGCTGCAATTGGAAGTAGAATTAGCATTTTTTTCATTTTTTTTCTCCTTTCAAAAATACTATTATTTTGTTTAAATTTATTATTTAATTTGATTCAATCACCCCTTTCATTTTGTTATAAACTTCTAAACTACCTAAAGCTTTTCCGTTATATGAGAATAATCCTTGATTGGCCCAAGAAACAAAAGTATGTGAATCAGCCCAACCACTATCTTTAATTGGAATCCAAGCACCTTCCCAATAAAAAACACCAAAGCCGTTACTTAAAGAAGAAATGATTTTTGTAATATCATGAATGAGTTGTGCTTGACCATGAATTGAAACATCGTAGTCAAATTTAGGCCCAGCGTTACCTGTTAGAGAAAATATATTTTTTGCCCAACTATCAGCTTCATAAGTAAAACCATAAGAAGTTTCAGCAACGCAAATCTGTTTATTACTAAATGTCGTGGATAAAGATTTAAATGTCTTTTCTAAATCAGACATCGAGGCAACATGCCAAAATGGATAACAACTTAAGCCAATTACATCATAATCTAAATTGCCTAACGAATTATAAAAATATTCAATTGCACTTTTACCTGCAGTAGAAACGCTTTTTGCAATATGAATCATTTTTAAGATTTTACTATCGACATCATTAACCGCGTCTATTGCTGAAGATAAATACTTTTTAAGAGTACTAAAGTCTCCACTCGCCGAACCTCTAATAGCAGAATCTGCGCTTTTTGCATTTGTTATATAGTTTGGTGCGTCTCCTTTAGGCGAAGTCGTAATACCTCCAGGACTATGAAGAAGCATTCCACCAATTATTTCATTTCCTAAAGCAACCATATCTGGCAAAATATTTTCGTCTTTTAATGTTTCTAAAACAAATTTAGTGTATGAATAAATCGCGCTGGCCATTTCATCGCTAGTTTTAATATCAGCCCACATTTTAGGTATGACTTGTTTTCCAGGATCGGCCCAAAAATCAGAATAATGAAAATCTAAATACACTTTTAAGCCAACCGACTTTGCTTCTTTAGACATCCAAATTAAATAATCTAAATCGCACGTTCCCCCGCCATATTCAAAAGTTTTTTCAATTTCATTTTCGATATAAGTATCTCTAGGATCGTTCCAAAGTCTTAATCTAACCCAATTTAAACCCGCCTCTTTTAAAATTAGAAATAATGAAGCTTCATTTCCGTCTTTATCAAAAAATTTACCGCCGTTATTATATATCTTTTTAATACTTGAAATGTCCATGCCGTGAGCGAATTCATCACGCATTGATTGAATTGTTTCAACATCTATTTCTTCAAACCAGCCTTCACTTTCTTCTGCATTTTTGTGTTTAGAAACATATGTAGAACTTTTGACTGTTGCCTTAAAAGCATTATGAATTTTTCCGTTTTGAACGACTTCGATGTTTGCCGTTTGGTTACCTTTTAAGCCAGTAAGATAAACATCATCATCGACCCTGACAGAGACATTGTCGCTCGTTAAATAATAACTGAATTCCTCTAAATCTGGAACTTCAATTTTGATCGTTTTATTTACTTCTAAGACAACATCTTCCAAAACAATTTCGTCAGTTGTCGGATCAGTATAACTAGTTGTTGTTGGCTCACTAGAATCTGTTATTGGTTCACTAGAATCTGTTGTTGAAGAATAATCATCAGGTCCTGGAAGACAACTAGTTAATGAAATAACGAAAAGAAAAATAAGGAAGTTGCATACTTTTTTCATTTTTTATCCTTTCACTGCCCCAGAAGAAATACCGTGAATGAAAAACTTTTGTAAAGATAAATATAACGTTACAATCGGCACAGCGACAATAACTGATCCAGCAGCAAACAAAGTAAAATAAGTATTAATCTTTGCTGAATCCATCCATTCATATAAACCAACAGCGACAGTCTTTGTATCGTCTTTTGTTAAAATAAGCCCGGCCAAAATATAATCTGCCCAAGGCGCCATAAAAGCTAAAAGGGCTGTGTATATAATGATCGGCTTAGCTAATGGTAAGAATATTTTAAAGAATATTTGTAAATGATTGGCCCCTTCAAGAAAGGCTGCCTCATCAATTTCGTAAGATATCGTATCAAAATACCCTTTAGAAATGAAAAAGCCTAAACCGGCACCACAAACGTAATAAACAAGTAAGGACCAAATCGAATTTATTAAATTTAATTGCGACAAAATAAAATAGACAGCAACCATCGACATAAAGCCAGGAAACATTCCTAAAACTAGTGAAATATTCATATAAACTTTCCGCATTTTAAATCTAAAACGTGATAAAACATAAGATGTTAAAATAGTGAAAAAGGTTGTGGCGAAACAATTAATAAGGGCAATAATAAATGTGTTTAAAAGCCACTTGGCGAATAAAGTTTCTTTGAATAATCGAATATAATTATCAAAAGTATATTCAGTTGGAAAAAACGTGGGCGAGTTAAAATATTTTTGTGTTGAAAAGGATGAAGCAATAATCCAAATAACTGGAATAAGCCAAATAAGAACTAAGACAACAACTAAAAGATTGCTAAAAATTGCATCAAATCTTTTTTTGCTAAAAAATGGCTTCTTTTTCTTCATCTTATTGGTATGTATCCTCCTCTGTATATGATTTAGATTTTCTAAAAATAATTAAGGAAAGAGTCGCAGAAATAATAAACATAATAATGCCAATAGCGGCGCCGAAATTATAATCACCACGCTTCATTGTTAGTTGATATAACCAAGTAATTAGAATATCAGTTTTACCGGCCGTTCCTGCAACCGATTCATTAGCAGGTCCGCCGTTAGTTAAAAACCAAATAACATTAAAATTATTTATATTACTGACAAAAGAAGCTATGAGCATGGGTGTTGTCATAAACAAAATACTTGGCATCGTGATTTTACGAAATTGTTGGCCCCTAGTTGCCCCTTCAATCGTTGCAGCCTCGTAATAATGACTTGGTATATTAATTAAAAGCCCAGACATTAAAAGCATGTAGTAAGGGATGCCTACCCACATATTAATTGTAACGATTAAAAATCTTGCTAAAAATTCATCTTGCCACCATTTAATTGATTCGCTAATCCACCCCATATTTAATAAAAGCATATTAATTGGACCTTCATTTAAAAACATCGATTTCATTACAAGTAATGAAACAAACTGCGGTAGAGCCATCGATATTACAAATAACGATCGATAAATTGTTTTACCTTTAATACATTTTTTATTTAACAAAAGGGCTAAAAATAAGCCGCCAAAGTAACAAGTAAAAGTTGCTAATAATGCCCAAATCATCGTCCAAGCAAACACTGATAATAAGTCTTGTAAATTTGCCGTTTCATTAAAAACTCTTGTAAATGTATCAAAGCCAATCCATTCTAAAAAGCCATTTGCAGCAGTTGAAGAATAACCTTCTGCAACGACTCGTGAGTAATTGCTAAAGGCAATAAAAATCATAAACAATAAAGGAATAACGGTAAAAATAATTGCCCCTAAAACCGGGACAATTAAAGCCGTGATATAAAACTTGGATTCTATTAAACTTACACCTTCTTGTTTTACGGTTTCGATTTCCTTATTTTGATTAATATTTTTAACAATGTTTAGAGATGAGTTTAAAGAAACAAAATAAATGTATAAAGCGAAAGCAATAATTAAAAAAGCGACAACGCCAAAAACAATTGGTTCTTGGAATTTAAATTCATTTTTCAAAATAAAAAAGTTTTGAATATCAGCAACGCCGCGAGCAATTAAATAAAAGATAACTAACATTTGAATACTTAAAAATAAAATACCCTTAATTAGATTTCGATACATAATTTGAGGTACACCAAAAACAAAAAAACTAAGTCCAAGTGCTGTTTTACCTTTTTTATCGGCAAGCCTAAATTGTTTTTGAAAATCTTTAAACCATGCACTAATCTTTTTAACTATATTAACAAAAAAGTGAAAAATGTATGATTTTTTATAATTAATGCCGTTTTTGACCTTTTCGCAATTATCAACCGTTCGATTAAGCGAAGCAAAGTAAATAAATAAAATCAAAGCAACTAATATAAACGCAATTACTAAATAAGTAAATAAAGAGATGTTTAGCGAGTTAGTAAAATACATTTTTGTAATCGTTGAAAAACCAAAAATTGCCCCAAACATCACTAAGACAAAAATAATCCCTAATTCGATTTCACCCATTATTAAAACGCCTAGATTTAAAGGTGCGATTGCGAAAATAAGTGCTATTTTTTCTCTTATTTTATGCGAAACAAAGGCATTTTTAAAATAAGTGAAAGGATAAAGAAACTTTTTTATCTTTGTTGGTCGTTCAGATAAAGATAGTTTTTTTATCTCCATTAATAATTATCCTTTCAGTGTTTGTGTAACCTCATCAAGTTTTATTTTAACGTCGTTAGATGTTAATGTTCCTTTGTTGTTCCAAAAATATGAAGCGGCATTATTCATTGGTCGCCAAAAGTTCGCCATTTGTGAAATAGATGGCATGACCATCGAAAGACTTAATGATTCAGCAAAGACTAAAGCTTCAGGTGAGGAGTCTACCATCTCGGAAATGTCCTCTGTTGCATCTAATGGACAAGCGGGTAAATATCCGGCTGAGTGAAGTCGCCATGCTTGGGCATCATAACTCGTTATATAATTAGCGATATCTTGAGCAATTACACCATTTTTAGAATATCTAGAGACAACATAAGATTTATATCCTGAAAAAGGTCTCATCTCAACACCATTAATTGTTGGTAATTTAGCGATACCTAATTTATCACCTAAAGCGTTTTTCATTGAAGATAAAATAAACGGCGAAGAAACTAAGCCAACGACGTTATCCGTTCCGTTTACAACTAAAGAAACTCCCATTTCAGGAGAATTAGAATTAACAGAGTCAGTAAACTTATTATAAAATTCAACAACATTACTGACGCTTTGTGGCGTACCAATATTGATGCTATTTTTATCATTTCCTTTTGCTCCAAATAAAACCGAATCAGTGTACAAGGACCAAGTATAATGACCACCATCATCATCTGTCATCATGCACGCTAAATTTTTACCAGTGGCCTTAAAAGCCTCAAAAGAGACGAGATCGGAAGCATTTATTTTTGTTTTGTCGTATAAAACAGTTACCGACTCAGCAGTAATTGGATAGCCATAAATAGTTTCATCGACCGTTACTGCATTAATCGCGTCTTCGCTCATCCGATACAATAAAGCCTGATCAAATAAAGCTGGAGCAATTAACTTATCGGCGACACCACTTACAATTGTGTCGTGAGTAACAGCGGCAATGTCTGGTCCATTACCAGTGGCAGACACCGTTGCCATTTTTTCTATCGCTGATTTTTCTGTTTGATTTTCAAAAATAATATTCGGCACTTTTGCATCGGGATATGTTTTTTTGTAATGAGTAATATATTCATCAGTTAGTACTTTAACCATTTCAACGTTTGATTCATCTTCCCAAATAACAATATTAATCGAACCGTTTCCTTCACCATTTGAACAACTAGACAAAATACCTAATAAAAGTAAGGGTAGAAAAATTAATTTACTTTTTTTCATTTGTGTTATTTCCTTTCGTTTTTAAATTCATAAAAAGCCGGTAAAGCTTTGCCATCATAGTCAAATAAACACTGATTTGACCATTCATTACGAGTGCTTTTATGCGTTTCACGGATATATTCTTGGCCTTCTTTTGAGGACCAACAAATCGTCTTACCAGGAATCCAAGCTGGTTCCCAATAAAAAACTGCTGAGATTTCATTTTCACGACATTTATTTAAAAAATCTCTTACGAATAATTTTTGTCCGTCGGCAGTTAGAGGGTGTGGTAAGGTTTCTTTTAGTTTTTCTAACATTTTGCTATTTATAACTAATTGAGGATTATCAACTTCTAAAATATAATCTTCAAGCGTAAATGAATAGCCGCATTCCATAATCATAATTTCTTTATTGAAAAGATTTTTGCAATTATCTAAATTGGCAAATAATTGTTCAAATGTTCCATGCCAATAAGGGTAATATGAAACACCAATAACATCATAATCAACATTATAAAGAGTCATTTTTGTAAAAAATTCTTCATACACTTCTTTATTATGACTTCTTTCTAAATGAAGGATTATTTTTGCGTCTTTATATATTTCGCGACATGCTTTTACACTACTTTTTATAAGCTTTATGAAATTAGGGTAATTTGATCTTTCTAAACTCGGGCCCTGATCAATTAATTGGCCATGCGGCCATAAAAATCCGTTCGTTATTTCATTACCAACTTGAATACCAACTAAGTCGATACCTTCTTCTTTAATCGTTTTAAGTGTTATGTGAGTATAGTCATAAACTTGTTGAAGCAATTGTTCAAAACTTAAATTTGTCCACGCTTTAGGTAAAAATTGTTTACCTGGATCGGCCCAAAAATCTGAATAATGAAAATCTAAAACAATTTGATAATTTAATTTCTTGGCAGCTTTAGCGATTTCAATAAAGGTTTCTAAATCATTAGTTCCACCAAGGTAAGGTTTATTTTTATTTTTATAAGGATCAACCCAAAGCCTTATTCTTACTAATTCCACGTTATTTTCAGCAAAAACTTGCAAAGGTTCAACTAATTTATCATTAATAAAATATTGCGCTTCAGCTTTTCTTTCTTCAATTAGAGTTGAGACATCAATACCTAATTTCATGATTATTTTCCCTTATATATTTCTACTTCAAGTGCATCATTATCTTCATTAAAGGAAAGAATTCTTTTATTAATTAAACCGTATCTAAATTTAGCTTGTTCATTAAGTTGCAAAACTCTATTTTCATCACCATGAAAGGAACATCTCAAGCAGTAAAATTCTTCTTGATCTGCATCATAAAAAAGATCAATATCAATATCTCTTATAAAACAACTTGGACAACGATAATTTAATTTGCCTTTTGTAGATTGAGACATGTTTCTAAATATCCTTTCTTTAATTTCTTTTTAATACTTAATGTAAAAAGAGGCGAAAAAGCAATGCCTTCTTTTGCTTTTGCTAAATGACAATGTGTATCGCCGATAAGTGTAATCTTTGTGTTTACATCAGGAATAATTGCATAAGGAGAAAAGTTTTCCTCACTTGCGATGCTTCTATCTTTGTATGAATAATTAATTGTTTCGTCGCCAATTCCTAAAACTACGTTGCTTAAATCACTTTGATATTCAGTTGTTCCAAAGCCGGCATTAATATATTCTTCAATAATTATTTCTTCACCGTTTAAATCGTTTTCGATACTTCTTATTGTAATTATTTCCGGTTTACCTTCATAAACTTTAAAAGTTGATTTAATTTTTATAACTAAACCAGCAAGAACAATATCTACAACATCGCTTTCAACAATCGTACAATCATCAACTTTTTGATATTTTGCCATTGTTCTTGTTAAACATAAATCGACGCTTTCATTTTTGTAATGGATACGGCAACTTTTGATTGTTCCTTCGCCAGCATAATGTGTAAAAAAACCAGCTCGATAATTTGCTTGGACTAAATAAGGATAGCTAGCGTCATAAACGTTTTTCGTACCAATACCTACTTCTTGAGGTATTTTCGCAACATAAGGTCTTAAGTCAATCATCGCGCCGCCTTGATTAAAATCAAGACAAAATCTAAAAGACGGATCAATATACCAAAAATATTGTTTATTTGAGCCATACAAAATATCTTTCCATAAAGCTACTTCAGGCGTCTTGTATTTCTTAATTAAACGATAATATTTGGCAAACTCTTCCATTGTTTGATCAACTAATTTGTTTTCTTTTTTAAGATTTCCGTAATATAACATCACATCTTCATAAGATTTGGCTAATAACTCATAAGGTGCTTCCCAACGGCCTTTTTTATTTAACCACCCAGGTCCAACAAACATCATATTGTAAGAATAACCCTCGTTATATTTTCTTAAATGATAGTATTGGTCAATTAGATTAAATAAATAAGGATATTTGTTATCGTAATAAATCATCCCACGAATAACATTTTGTGGATGCGTACCAAAATTAGAACCGTTACCATCAAAACAAGCTAATAAGTCGCGACTTAAATGAGGTACTGCAACAATTCCTGCATCATCTAATTCATTAACTGCTGGGCAGTGGCTATTAATTTTAGAAGGGATCCAAGGATTCCATGGACCTCCATCAAAAAATGTATACCATGAATTATTACAAGTTCGGTATGCTTTTGGTCCCTCTTCCCAACATGTTGCAATCGCACATATAACAGAAGGATACTTTTCTTTTATGTAATTAATAGTAAAAGAATCCAGAAAATAAGAACCCGTTGAAGAAGGATAAAAACCAAACTTTTGATAAAAAAGGGCAAAAACATCGTCAACAATTGCCATCTTATCTTCTTTTGAAAACATCCAAATACAAAAATCATCAGTTTTATATTTTTCTTTAAATTGTTTACAAGGCAAACCAAGTAAAGATAAAGCAATTTCGTCTCCATATTTTTCATGATGCTCTTTTGCTAGTTGTATGGCCTCGTCGTTAAATAAAGACGCATAAGTCATCTGAATCGTTGTTTTGAGACCATTTTTATGTGCACATTCTTGTTGAAATTTAAAAATGTCTAATGACTCACTAATGACTTTTTTAATATTGCTTTCTCCGGTTGAATTGATTGAATATTCCGGCATTAATTCAGGACGATGAATAATATTTAATAATAGTTTATCTTTCATAATTACTCCTCGTTAACGAGTTCCCAATCATCGTTATGTGCCCAAGTTTTAGCAACGGCCGCACCTTCAAGGCCAATTTCAACTTTTGAGCCTTCTGAAATTGAAATATTACTAATCGTGCATTCTTGATAGCCGGCAGACCACCCTTTAAGATAAGTTGATTTGGCTAAATCTAATGTCATAGGTGTGCCGTCATTAACGATAATATAAAGATTTAATTTTGTGTGTGCTAGGTCGCTAATTGCTACCGACATAATATACGTTGTAAGACGATAGTTTCCGCTAGGTAAGTTAAGAATTGTTTGCGAAATATCAAAGGTAAACTCACTGCTTGAATGATACCAATTTAAGTTTGTTTTCCCACTTCTAAAATCACTTTTTCGGTCTAATTTAATAACTTTATCTTCTATAGGCGTATGTGATTTTACAATCCAGGGTTCCAAAATAGCGTCAGTCGGACCTTGTTTTTCAAAACCCGGATCTTTTACAAAATTTTCAATACAATCAACAACTGCTGAAATTGCATATTGTCCATCAAGTATTCCATTACAAATCTTATTTGAACCTTTTGTTTTAACTAATTCAATACTATCTTCATCCCAAATAATAGGTTTATTTCTAAGTGCATCTAAATTTGTTTCTACTCTAGCTTCACTTGGTAATTTTTCATGATCGGCTAAATTTAATGTTATTTTTAATGTTGTTGAGCGCGCTTTTGTTGAGACTTCTATAACCGCATTTTTACCGCCTTCTGCTATATGTTTATATGTAGCTAAAGAGGCAAGCGCTTTGCCTGTGTATGAGAATAAGGCTTGATTGGACCACGTTGCTAGTCCGTCTGAATAACTTGCAGATCTTTCATCATTTCCATAATATTTATAAGATTGTCCACGTGCTGTTGCCCAACCTGCACCTTCAACTGGTAGCCACGCAGGTTCCCAATAAAATATTCCTAAGCCTTTACTATCATCTACATTTGCAAGTAAATTAACAACATCTCTAATACATGTTGCTTGTGCCTGTTCGCTTGTTAAATAACCACCTAAATCCTCATAAGAAGCCGAATAAGTGTTAGCTGTATAAGCATTATAGGCGGTAGTAAATCCCCAACTTACTTCGGCAATGATTACCGGTTTATTCGTCTTTTTTGATACATTATTTAAGTTTTCTAAAACATCTTCTAGCGATACTGCTAAAAATGGATAATATGAAGCACCAATAACATCATAATCAACACCTCTATTGTCCATGGCTACAAAAAACGTTTCAAACTCTGCTGTATTTCCACCATTAGCTAAATGGATTACAGTTCTAGCGTCTTCAAAAACTTCTTTTGTGCCTTTAATACCGGCTTTCAAAAATAAAGCCATTTGATCAAATGAAGGCTCGAGATTATTCCAGTCAATATCATATCCACACATTCCGTTATTAATCTCATTACCAATTTGAACAGAATCAATTACGACACCTTCGTCTTTAAAACGAGTTAAAACGTCTTTCGTATAGTCTTCGATTGCCCCAGGGATTTCACTAAGATCATACATGCCCCAATCTTTTGGTATCCATTGTGTATCGGGGTCAGCCCAAAAATCTGAATAATGAAAATCAATCATCACATTCATATTTGCCGCTTTAGCGCGTTTAGCTAACCTTAAATTAGTCTTAAAATCGTTATCTCCACCGCCATAAGCGCGCCCATACTTATCTGTTGGTTTATTCCAATGTCTTAAACGTAAAAAATTAACTCCGTTTCTTCTTAAAATTTGAAAAACGTCTTGTTCTTTTCCGTCTTTATTAAAATAAACACCACCTTGTTTTTCGACTTGATCAACCATCGAAGCGTCAACACCAAAAGCAAAATCTTCTCTTAAAGAATTATCTAGAGGTTGAACAATAACATTGTCGTAATCATGCGCCTCATAATTCGTTTTTTCACCAAAGACATCAACAAAAGATGCCTCTTCATATTCCCAAAAAGGCCCTTCGACAGGTTCGGTTGTTGACGTACTTGGAGGAGAAGTGTCATTAGGATCACAACTAGTAATAATTAAAAGAGAAAGGCAAAAAAACGGCAACGTAAAAATTTTAGTTAATTTCATCATGAAAAACTCCTTGTAAATATTTTAAAGGCGACTTGCCATAAAACTTTTTAAATTCACTCGAAAAATGTAGTTGATTTTTATATCCCACTAAGGTTGCAACTTCTTTCACCATATATGAACGTGTTAGTAATAAACGCCGAGCATTTTCCATTCGCACTTTAATTAAATATTGTTTAGGAGAGGAGTGGTCATGCTTTTTAAAGATGTTAGCTAAGTAATTAGGTGTAACGCCAATATTACCTGCAACGTCATCAATTTTAATATCGAATTGAAAATTATTATCGATAAAATTCTTCGCCATAATAATATGAGTTTCTACTAAAGAATATGTTTGATCTGTATTTTTTTGATTTTTTAAAAGAGCACCAAACATTTGATAAGCAATTCCTAACATGTTGATGTCAAATTCTCCGTTAATAAGGTATTCGTTTACTAATTCATCAAATGGTTTTAAAATCGTTTTATATTTATCGTCCTTAATAATCGGCGTATGAAGAGATAGACCACTTAACTTTAAAAAATAATCAGCAGCGCTACCCTCAAAGCCTAGCCATTGATAAGTCCAAGGATCTTCTTTATCTGGAGAGTAACGGGCTTGAACGTTTGGAGGAATATAGAAAAGCATGCCCTTACATACTTTATAAGCTTTATTATCACATTGAAAATTGCCTTTTCCGTATGTTACATAATGAAATAAATGATAGTCTTTTGATTTGTTTATTACATTTTTTTCTGGAACACAGCGTTCTCTACCACATTCCGTAAGAATGAGGTCAGAAAACACAGTAGGACCAATGTTCAATTTTTCTTTCATATTTACAATTTTATATTTGCAAAAATAATGTAGATAAGCAATAGAATAATCTTAGATTTTTATATATATCT
>JAAYJX010000044.1 GCA_012522695.1 Erysipelotrichia bacterium | reverse complement strand
TAATATTAATCGAAGCAATAATTAAACTTTCAAAACCAAATATTTTAATAACATCAGTTTTTGAAGCACCTAAACCTCTTAAAATACCAATATCACGCTTTTTAAAAGCAATTGAAAGGGCAATAAAGTTCATCATTAATAACGAACTAAAAATAGCTAAAATAATACCTAAAACAAGAAAGACACCGGTTAAAATCTCAAAGAGAAAACCAAAGGTAGAAAAGACTTCACTAAATTCTGAATAAATTGTGAATTTAAAAATTTCATCTTCAAAACTTAATAGTTTTTGGTAAGTGGCTAAAAGGTTTGCATCATTATTAATCATTTGTAATTCATAAACAAAAGAAATCGGAAAATGTCTTTTTTGTGTTTTCGTTGAAACACTAAAAGCAAATGCTGATGTCCAATGTTCAAAATAGTAAATTAACTCATTATTATATTTTTCATAAGATTCCGTTGGAAAATATAAGCCAGCGATTTTATATTTTGCAAATTGTTTACTGCCTGAAAGAGGATTATTAACTTGTAAACTACTAACTTTACTATTTATAAGATTTTTTAAAATTAAAGTATTATTAGCGTTTTTAGACCAATTAATAAACTCGTTAATCGAAGAAAATTCAAGGTTAGTATTGCCCGTTTTAAGATGTAAACTAGGTTCTGAAAATGTTTCATAATCCTCATAAATATAAAAATTTTCGCCTTGAAAGAAATAATTAGTTAAAACTTGGTATGAAATTATAATTTCATCATCTTTTAAAGGAGCGTTATCAAATTTAATTAATAAATCATCTTTTAAATCACTTTCTTTAATTATGACGGGTAAGTCGATTGTATATTCAAAACGATCTTCTTCAAAAAGAAGACGTGCATCATTAGGATAATATTTATCGCTAACGCCCTCATCTTGATAATAAAAATTATTTAGTCGCGTTCTTTTTGCATGAAAGCCAAGCAGATTATTTTCACTAACATAATTAGAAAGAATATTTATTTTGCTATAATCATTTTTTATATCCGCTAAGCTTTCTTCACTAAAGCGATCAACATCATAATCAATATTAATAACACCACTAATCGTACTATCAAGTTGAGACTCATTAAAAGATTTATCAAAAAGTAAATTAGCATTAGTTACTTTATTATTACTAAAGGCATTTGGATATATGTAAGAATGGGTTACGTTTCCGTTATTGATTTCATAATAAGAAAACCCCAGTCTTGTATAAACATCTAAGGCAAAAGACGTAATTAAATATTCATTTTCATTACTAGGAAAAGTTCCGGCTAAAAGTGTGTAGTTATTTTGGCTAAGAAAATTACTATCAATTAAAACTGTCTTTGGTGAAGCCCAAGCAATTGTATTAACTAAAACATTATTGCCATCTGTTAGTTCAATATTATAAAGATCAAAAGACAAGTTAATTTGTTCATTAATAATTGGCGAAATAGAAGCTTTTGGCAATTCGCTTTTTATTTTATCGATTTTTTCATCTGTAAAACCATATGTGTAGTATGAGCCAAGGAAACTACCGTTATCATCTTTTAAAGATTGGGCGAGGTTTGTTCGATTAATATTATTATTACTTAATGTTCTTAAATGTGAATCATTAGCATCAAAAGCACTCATCGTGTCCGTCAGAGCGAAAAAAGAAAGTGAAACAAATGATAATAAGATTGTCATAAAAAGGCGAAAACGTTTATGTTTTAAACCACTTGCGCCAATTTTAAAAGAATCAAGATTTTTTAATTTAGACTTAATAAATTTTAAAAGCGAACCATCATAAGTTTGTTGATTAATTTCATCTACTTTTGTATTATCAAAAGTATAAGTGTCAAGTAGTTCGTGTTTTTTTGTAATAACAAGCGTTTCATTTTCTTCATGCAATTTTTGTAATAATTTTAAATCGCTTTCTTTTAATTTGTAATCCTCGTCTAAACAAACAATATTTTGATTTTGTTTAATCCCCTTTTTAATATCTTTAGTTGGATTTTTTACTTTCGTTACATCATTAATAATTTCACCATCTTTTAATTCAATAATCCGATCACCAAATACGTTTGCTGTTTCAATATCGTGCGAAACGACGATGACAAGTTTATCACTAGATAGTTTTTTTAATAATTCTAAAACTTGTTTACCAGTCGCACTATCAAGTGCGCCAGTTGGTTCATCTGCTAAAATAATTTGCGGATTTTTAATTAAAGCACGGGCAATTGCAACACGTTGTTTTTGTCCACTTGAAATTTGATTAACACGGCGATTTTCATAACCGACCATATCGACTTCATTTAAAATATTATGGACAAGTTCAGGTGTAGCTTTATGGCCTTGAAGTTCTAAGGCTAAAGCAATATTTTTACCAATCGTAAAATCTTCGATTAAATTATATTCTTGAAAAACAAAACCAATAAACGTATTACGATAATTATCAAAATCACTATTTTTAAATGTTTTTGATGATTTACCTTTAATAATAATTTCACCTTCATCAACTTGATCAAGTCCACCAATGACATTAAGCATTGTTGATTTACCTGAACCGCTTTTTCCTAAAATAAAGACTAGGCCTTTTTCTTGAAAATTAACGCTTACTTTTTGTAAAGCCTTAACGGCTAAACCGCTTTTTAATTTATATGTTTTTGAAACTTCTTGAAGTTGCAGCATTTTCTTTTCTCCCTTGAAACACTTTTTATATTAAGATGAAACAATTATAACATTGAAAGCGATATATAAATATTGAAAAAGAGGTAATCTAGGAAATTTATTTACAAGAATTAATTTTAATTTACTTACATATTAAGATAAACAAGAGTTTTTATTGAAAAGAACCTTATAAAAAAGTTATTATATATATAATGTTAAAGGAGCACGTATGTCAAAAACCTTAATTATCGCTGGTGATTTGGCCGCCGGTAAGTCAAACCTAGCGAAAAAATTATCCCATCATTTAAAAATACCTTATTACAGTAAAGAAAATCTTAAAGAAATTCTTAGTGACGAAATTGATTATCTCGAACGTGACGACAACAAAAAGTTATCAAATTCTGCGATTGACATTCTCTTACACATCTTAGAAAGAACAGCCTCAATTGGCGAAAACGTTATTCTTGAAGCAAACTTCCATAAAGAAGAGTTAGAAAAAGTCAAACAAACTTGTGAATTTAATAACCAGAAAGTCGTCCTTTTATATTTAACAGGTGATATCGAAGTATTATATGATCGTTTTTTATATCGCGAAATGAATCAAAACCGGCACCCTGTTCATTTAACTCATCCTTTACGCAATGTTGATGAATTTGAAACATATGTTTTAAAGTGGCGTAATGAAGAAGAAGTTATTCCTCGTCATTATATTGATATTACAGGTTGTGACCGCGAAGTTGTTTTTGCAAAAGCACTTGAAACACTTAAAGCACTCGAAGAACTTAATTAGAAAGGAGTTTCTACATTATGGAAACCAAAAATATACGTAATATCCTTTTCTTGGGGCACCAAGGAAGTGGTAAAAC
>JAAYJX010000043.1 GCA_012522695.1 Erysipelotrichia bacterium | reverse complement strand
TTTTTTCGAGTCACTCTCTCTTGATAAGAGATATTTTATTGTAAACTTAGGTTAAAAACGATGTTTTTTGGTAGTTTTCTAACGTTTTAGATACAAACGCCCCTTTTATACTAGTAAAATTTATCTATAACAAAATCGCTAACTAGCAAATAAAAATGAGGTGTTTATATGTCTAATTTTAACACACTATTTCAGTCATTAATCCGTTCTTTGAAGTCACTAATAAATAAGGTTGATCCGACTTTAAGTAAGCCAACGCAAAAATTTTATCTTGATGCTATTTTTGGTATTTTAAAAAGTGGAAGCCTTGTGTTAAATGATATAGCTTTTGCTTTAAATGAAGATATTAGTCTTAAAAAAGTAAATACAAGACTATATAAAAATCTTGAAAAGATTATTCCCCCTGCCTCAAAAGCTTGTTATATTCAAACCGTTTTAGAATACGCTAATGAGGAGGAGCTTGTTTTTATTGTTGATGATTCTGATATTGTAAAACCATATGGTAAAGCTTTTGAAAAACTTGCCCTTGTTCGTGATGGTTCAAAAAAGGATTCGCCACTAGTATTAGGTTATCTTCTTACTTCAATTGTTCTTCTTTCAAAAAAGTCAAAACAACCAATTCCTATTTATAACCACATTCATAATGCAACTGAAAAAAATTATAAGTCAACGAATAATATTACAAATATTGGCTTACGAAGCATTTTTCCCTTTTTAGCTAAAGAAGTAGCTCTATTTGTTTTTGATCGTGGATATGATGACGTTAAGTTAATGAATCTTATTAACGCAAATAATCAACATTTTCTTATTAGAATGCGAAGAAGTCGACATATTTACATAAAAAGTAGTAAATCTGATGCTTTTTTTGAGTCTTCTAAACGTAAAGGTAAAATAAATGTTCCAATCTTTTATAAGTCTAAACCCGAAATGCTTAAAGTAAGTCACATTGAAGCAAAAATTAATAATTATCCTTCTAAGATTACAATCGTTTTTATTTATTCTTTATTTAATGATGAACCAATTATCCTTTTATCAAATCGAAAGGTTCATAGTCCTGATGATTTAATTAGATTAAGTTTGAACTATATTTCAAGATGGAAAATTGAAGAACTTTTTCGCTTTAAGAAGGTTGAATTTAGACTCGAAAACTTTCGTGTAAAATCACTTGTTTCGATTAATAATCTTTGCTACTTTCTCGACGTCGCTATTTTATTTCTTGTTCATATTATTGAAACAAAATATCAAAATAAATTTTATATCTCGCTTATGGAAAATAGTAAACGGATTAAGGAAAAAGTCTCAATTGAATATTATCAACTTTATTCAGGATTGAAACGCATTTTTAATAGCAACAAAAAAGGGGTAAAAAATTATAAAGAAGTTGAACGATGGGAATATGAGGAATTAAATCTTTTTAATTCACTAGAATTAACCACTAGGAAAAGAGTTAGAAAAGGTAAAATAAAAGACAAAAAACGTTAAAAAATTCAGAATTATTTATTTTGTGAAAAGGGGGAACTCAAAGTTTAAGCGCGGTTTGGCTTCGTTTTTTGAATTATTTACTATTAGAAAAAATAATAAAAATACTTAATAAGGCGATTATTAAAACTAAAATTACTGAAGTAATCCAAACAATTTTTCGATCTTTTGTTTTGATAAGTTTTTTATACGCAGATGAATTTGTATCATGATAGCCTTCACCTTTAAAAAGCCAAATATCTGAAATAGTATCTTCGTCAAGGACAAAGCCGCATTTTTCTAAATCTCTTTTTAATTCATAAAAAAATTGCTCAAAGTCGTTTTGGCTAATAACTTGAAAAAAGATTTCCGCGCCAATGACATTCATCTCAGATATATCCATATGTTCTTTTTCTTTTTTGTATGTTTCTTTATGCTGTTTAAAAAGATTCTTTGCTTCTTTTTTACCATATTCTTCTTGTAAGGTTTTTAAGTAATGTTTGTTTGAAGATGAGTTATAATCTGAAAGTCCAACATAAAGACTATTATAAAAAAACTTTGCTTCAATAATTCGCTCATTAATAAAACGACTATCATGTTTTTCTAAAGGATTAATTTGTAAAAATTCACAAACATTAAGATACATTAATTGCCTTTTGGTTTTAGTATCATAAGCAAATGTTTCTAAATGAGCAAAATAAGGATATATTGACTTCATGTTAAGTGATTATTTAATTAAATCATTTTCATCAAATTATTTCCAGTTAGAAGAAAGTTGAATATAGCCTCCTAATCCTTTACTACGATTGTTTCGAGCAATTTTTGCCCAATCTAAAATCGCAGCATAATAAGTTGATCTTCTTGTTGTAGTTGAACCTATTTCATTACCATAAAACTTTAAAGAAATAAAAGCATCAATTGTATCTAAAGAGAATTCTTTAGAACCAATTCTTTTACCTTGTTGGCTTTCAGCATCACCTCGATACATACGTCCACCTAATTCTCTTGCCCTTATTACGATTGCGTCAAAGATACGCCACTCACATATAAGAGTAGGATAAAATGAATTTCTTACTCCTTCTTCGGTTGCCCATATTTTCATTGGTTCGCCTCTTAGCATGCTAACTTCAGCTTTACCACCACTTGCACTTAATAATTCTTTAATGTGCCCACTAGGTGATTTTGTATCTACTTCATCAAATGTTTTAACTAAATCTTTCATTCCAGTTTCTCCTTCATTTCCTAATTTAATATTAATCTCATTAATTTTTGTTTTAATAGCCATATAGCCAAGATGAGAATGTTCTTGTACTTTTTTAATGTTTCCTTCAAATTTTAAAAACATTTTAATAAAATCACTTTCTTCATTTGATAGTGAAAATAAATTTGTTACTTGATCTGAATGAACACCAAAGTTACCAGATAATTCAATGTTGCAAGTTTTACATGTATATCTTGAAACATACATTTCCTTGCTGCATGAGGGACATTTTTTAATTTGTTTGTTTGTCATATTGTTCACCTTATGTCCTTATTTTATTATGACTATATTTGATTTTCAAGCATTATTTAAAGATATGTCATAATATTATTTTGACTATAGGATTAGACATTAAACTTAATCCCGATAGTACTTGGTTTGGTAATAGATTATGTGGATTTGAATTTTCCAATGATAAAGATGAGTTTTGTTTCCAATTTGTCATCGCTCCTACAAATACAAATATTGAAAAAAAATAAAATTTATAATATAGCTAAAGCAACATTTTTAAAAAACAGAAAAAGAAATAAGGAATTAAAACCGGGTAGCTGAGTAATTATTGCAAAACATATTTTAATTAGATATGAAAATCACCCTTATAAAAATAACGAGGAAATAATTTCATTAATAGAAAGTGGAGTAAAAGACATTATTATAAATAACGTTAAAAACATTTCAAAAGATATAGAGAAAAATTGATACAGAAAATAACTTTTTTATAAGTTTATTTTTACTTTCGAAATAGTTATTTATATTGTTTTAAGATATATATTACTTATTATACTTTTCTCTCAATAACGCAATCTGAGAAATTAAATAACTACCAAATAGTTTAATTTTTTCTTCGTTCATTCCGTGTATTTCGCTAAGTTCAATTAATGAAGTCGGTAGTTTAACAGCTAATTCATACAATGTTGAATCATTAAAAGGTGAAAACTGGTTTTTTAATTTATTAAATTGATAAATTTTTCTTCGTATTACAATGAGCTCTTTTTTTATTTCAGGATTAATTTCAACATTAGTGTTTAGTAAATTAATTACATCCTCACCAATTAACTCGATTTTTTTATCGCTGAAACCTTTAATCGACTTTAGTTCATCGAGTGTTTTTGGTTTTTTTTCGACTAATTCATCAATCGTTTCATTATTATAAATCAAGTAGACAGGAAAAGAATCGTGTTTTTTAGCTAATTTTATTCTTAAATCAACTAATGATTTATGCAAAGGGCTTTTTGCGTCTTCGCTACTGGCTTTAATAGTTTTCTTCGGTTTTGTCTTAGACTTAGATTCGCGAAATTTGACATTTTCCATCGTTTTTAGCTCTTCAAGAAATTTTTTAACATATTCACGATTAATAATTTCGATTCTATTGTTTTTAGCCGTTGTTATAGCAGCAGACGTTAAATCACTAGTGGTAACAATCCAGGCTTCATCTAAGTTGTAATGCTCCTTACCATCGAGCATGCTTCTAATTTCGTTAGCCCCTACTTTGGATTTCCACCTTTTTGCTTGGATACCAATTCTTCTAATTTTATCCTGGTCTTCCATTTCAACAACTAAATCAATGCCTTTGTCATAAGTATCGTCAGTCATTCTTGTTTTATGGCCTCGCGCTTTAAAAAATTCAAAAAGAAATATCTCAAAATCCTTACCAGAAAAACGATCTAATTCTTCAATTGTCGAGGGAAATTTGTAAGAAAAATCAAAAATATCCATGTTATTATCTCCTAAAATTTAATAGTTCTAATCACTATAAATATATTAACACATTTGAATTGCTTGATAAATGCAATTATTGAATAAATGCACACCGTCAACCAAAATACTAGAGTGTATAAAACAAGGTAATATAAATTGAAAGGAAGAAATCGATCTGTCCTTTTTAGATCACGATTTCCACTATTTTTTTAAAAAAGGCGTGGCTTTCTACTATTCAGTCAGTAAACACAATACTTCGCCTTTTTTCGTAAATGCCCTTAAATTTTATTGTGTTAAAACTGCTACTTTCCTTTGGTGCTCTCTATTTTAGCTTTTTCTTCTTTGTATTCTTTTAATATGCTTTTATTTTCATATTGAATAAACAGTGCTAAAAACAAATCATATAAATTTTGAACCCACTTTTCCCTATCTTCTAGATAAAAATCGTATGGTTGTAATTTTTTTGTATGACGGATACAATGTGACATAATATCAGCAACTACATCACCTACTTCTTGATTCATTTTTTTTCGGTATTTTTCAAATGTTTGATACATTAAGCCTAATATTATTTCTTTATCTTCTAAGGTGTTTTTGTAGTTATAAAAATCTAAAATTCGCCATTTAATATCTTTGGTTATTTTCAAGTTGGCCACTTCCTCAGCAAGCGTATCTATTTTTGCAATAATTATTTTTTCTTTATCTTCGTCTAGTTTAAGAACTTGAAAACCTAATTTTCCCAAATTAATATCAATTACACGGTATAAATTTAATACATAATTTATTTTTCCATATAATAAATTTTTCTTAATTAAAAAGGATATTAAAATGTGAAATGCTTCACAAAGGGTTAAATATGATTTTACTAATAGATTATTTGATAATTCACTCTCGTAAGGATTATTCTTTTTTGGTATATAACACGTTGCATCTGATGTAATGGAAACTATATACTCAACCCAACTTTCAGCATTGATAAAATTCTCTGCTAACGGAAAAGTTGGAAAAACAGAATCAAAAAATTTTACAATTTCACTATCAGTTAAAAAATATACTATTTCATCTTTTGCGCTAGATAAATCCAATTCTCTTTTTTTAATTAATTCTTCTAGGGTGATTCTTGACATGCGATACCTCTAAATTTAAACCAGAATAACTTGATGCAAACTGTTAACAACGTTTTGTAGGATGCTGATATTAATCTCAAATAATTTTGAAAGATCGAAATCATTAAACGGCGGTTTTTCAACAACGTCTTGCAAAGTTATATCACCATTTTGTTGGACATAATTAATAATGCTTTTAATAAATTCTTGTTGCCTCGAAGAAAGAACATTTGTATTTAAATAGTCATTAAACTTTGTATTAATCGCAACTTGTTCTATTCCAACTACACTTCTAATGAATGCTGCGAGGTTATTATGTTTTGTAACTTTATAGTAATCTTCTTTTGTGCCGAGCTCTTCCCAGAGTATTCTTTCTAATTCTTTTATATCAGCACTATTAATTGGTTCAAGATGTTTAATTTTGTAGATAGTTTCATCTTCAACGTTTTCAAGTAAATAATCGAGTATCTTTTGTTCATAAGTTTTAAAACTTTCGATATTAACTTCTCTTATGCCTTGATCAATTAATTCATCCTTAAAATCAGTTGAATAAACGCCTCTCACATCGGTTATATATTGAACTAAATCCCTTAATTCATTTCGAAGTTTTTCTAGCTTTTCAATATTGATACTATCCCAATATGTTTGTGTAAGTACTTGGAGTAGTAAATCCCTTTTAGCAGCAACTTGTGGTATCGTTTGCCTTTCTAATAATGTTTGTGAAATTGAAACGATGTGACTTACAGCAGTCTTTGCAATTGTCTTTTTATCTATAAGTGAAAGCATAATATAATATACTTTTAGATCGAAAGATTTTGCGGATTCTATATCACTGTCAGTAGTAATTAATGGTGTTAAATATCGTTTAATTTTTTGAATTTCTAATGGTGGTAAATAATTCCAATTTTCAATGTTTGAATATTTATCAATTAGCGGTAAATTTTCTCTTACTAAAATACGTTCACGATTAAAACTTCTAATGATATTAAATAATTCTTGCTTCAACTCAAGGCAATAGTTCTTATTAAACTCTACTTCTTGATTTTCAAACTTTTGTAATTCATGTAATAAGTCAAGTTTCATCTGAAATAGTTTTTGAGTAAGTGTGTAGTCTTGATAAGATGGTCTACCGTGTGGATTAATTTCAAAATAAGTAAAGGTATCGCAGAAATCGAAAATATAAAATTGTTTTTTATCTTTACCTAAGCCAAAAATATCACTTGATTTGCGAGTACCTCTTCCAATCATTTGGACAAACTTAATTTTTGAATAGATACGCTTAAAAAACACTAAATTTAAAACATCAGGAACGTCAATTCCAGTATCGAGCATATCGACTGAAACGGCAATATATGGGTGTTTATCCCTAACGCTAAATTCGTCAATGATGTTTTGAGAATATGTAACATAGTTATCTATCAATTTGCAATAATTAGGACCATATTCAGGAAAAAGAGAATTGAATCTCTCTACTATTAATTCAGCATGCAGGTGATTAAAAGCAAAGATAATAGTTTTACCGATATTTTCTCCAGCGTTAATTCTTAATCCCTCGCTCATCAAAGTTTGTAAGACTAGGTCGACAGTATCATCGTTATAAATGAGGCTAAAAAAGTCAGTTCCACTAATTTCTTTAGGAAAGTCTCCTTCTGGTGTTAAAAATAAATCCTCATATTCTTTTTTCTCTTCTTTGGTTAAGTCTTTATATTTTAATCCTTGTTTGAGAAATTTCGTTGTTTTATCTAAAACAGTATATCCAACTAAGTAATTATCCCTAATGGCTTCTTCCATATCATAATTAAAAGTCGGAGCCCTTTCTTCTAATTCAAATATTTTATAAGTTGACCTTTCAATTTCATCTCTTGGCGTTGCGGTAAGTCCAACAAGTAGAGAGTCAAAATAAACAAAAATTGCTCTATACTTATTAAAAATAGAACGATGTGCTTCATCAAGAATAATTAAATCAAAACGACCAATACCAAAAGATTTTTGATCGTCATCAATTAAATTAATAAGTGTTTGATAGGTTGAAAAAACAAGCCTCGCATTAAGGTCAGGTTTTTTATCTTTATCCGAAAGAACAGAAATTGAATAATCGGGTAAAAATATATTAAAGTTTCGTTTTGCTTGTGTAACTAGTGCGGTCCGATCGGCTAAAAACAAAACATTTTTAATCCATTTGTTTCTTTGAAGTAATTCAACCAGCGATATCGCAACCCTTGTTTTGCCAGTTCCTGTCGCCATGACTAGTAATGATTTACGTCTTTTCTTATTAAATGACTCAGCAACTTTTGTAATTGCCATGTTTTGATATGGTCGATCAGTAATATCTTGATTAATTCTAAAGTCAGTTATATTTCCTCTAGTTTGAAGTTG
>JAAYJX010000042.1 GCA_012522695.1 Erysipelotrichia bacterium | reverse complement strand
GCAAATACTTTTGCTTCTTCGCGCGTTTTATTCATCTTCCAATTGCCAAGTAATAATTTTTTTCTCATTGTTTTATCCTTATTTTAAAATTTCTAAGCCCGGTAAGAGGCCTTCGTTTTCAATCATTGTTAAAGCAGCTCCGCCACCTGTTGAAACGTGCGAAAAACTATTCATAAAACCAAATTCGCTAACAGCAGCAGCAGAATCACCACCTCCGGCGACACTAAAAACGTCTTCTAATTTATTAACAGCTTCGCAAACAGCAATTGTTCCTAAAGCAAAATCTTCTTGTTCAAAAACGCCCATCGGCCCATTCCAAAAAATCATTTTTGCGTTTTTCATTTCTTTTTGAAATAAAGCTATTGTTTTTGGACCAATATCCATTCCTTCAAATTCATCTGGAATATTAGCGTCTTTTGTCGTAATTTTTTTACTCCAATTCATAAAAGCATCAGTCGAAACAGAATCGATTGGTAAAATAATTCGTCCTTTTGCTTTTTCATAACATGCCTTTGCATATGCGAGTTGATCGTCTTCGACTGGGGAAATTCCAACAGTTTTGCCAAGAGCTTTTTGAAATGTATAAGCCATCGCACCACCAATTAAAATTTTGTCACATTTTTCAAGTAATTTATCGATTACTTTAATTTTATCCGAGACTTTTAAACCGCCTAAAATAGCAATATATGGACGATCACTAGGATTTACATCAACACAACGCATTAAGTTATTTACTTCTTTTTCAACTAAATAACCAACTGCAACTTTTTTACCTTCTTGTTTCAAAATGCTTGGAATACCATAAGTTGATGCATGAGCACGATGTGCTGTTCCAAATGCCTCCATGACAAAAATATCAATATTATTAGCCCATTTTTGCGCTAATTCTAAGTCATTTTTTGTTTCACCGGGTTCAAAGCGGGTATTTTCTAAAAGGAGCGTTTCACCATCTTCAAGTGTGCGGACAAAATAATCAACTTCTTCTCCAGTCGTTAATGGACAAAAGACAACAGGTGTTTTTAATAATTCTTTTAAGCGAACCGCAACTGGCTCGAGTGAATTTTTTTTCATTTGCGCCATAACGGCTTCTGGTCCATCTTTATGTTTAATTTTTCCAAGATGAGAAAGTAAAACAACTTTAGCCCCACGTGAAGTAAGAAACTTAATCGTCGGTAAAGCTTGAATTATTCGATTATCATCACGAATTTGACCATCTTTAAGGGGAACATTAAAATCAACACGAACTAAAATACGTTTGCCCTTAATGTCACCTAATTGTTCAATTGTTAACATTATTAGACTCCTTCTAATTAAAAAGGTACCGAGTGGTACCCTTTGGTTTTTATATTTTTAAGACTTCAGCCATTTTTTTGGCAAGACGTAAATATTGAGCAGTATAAGCATATTCATTATCATACCAAGAAACGACTTTAACAAATTGTTGGCCTTCAGGATTTGTAAAGACAGCAGTTTGCGTTGCATCAAAAATTGAACCAGCTGTTGTCCCAATAATATCACTACTTACAACTTCATCAACATTATAAGCAAGAACGTCTTTTAAATAAGTTTTGCTCGCTTCTAACATTGCGTTATTAATTTCTTCAACCGTTACGTCTTTACCTAAAGAAAGAGATAAATCGACTAATGAACCATCAATAACTGGTACACGTAAAGCTCCACCTTGTAAACGCCCTTTTAATTCTGGAATAACTAAATTAATTGCTTTAGCTGCTCCAGTTGTCGTTGGAACGATATTGGCAGCGGCAGCACGCCCACGGCGATTATTACCTTTTTTTACTAAATCAAGTGTCGTTTGATCGTTTGTGTAGGCGTGAACAGTTGTCATATAACCACCTTTGACACCAAACTTGTCAACAAGAACTTTCATAACAGGCGCTAAACAATTTGTCGTACATGAAGCACCAGAAATAACTAGCATGTCATCTTTTAGAAGATGATCATTAACACCATAAACAAAAGTTGGTGTTTCTTTATCAGCAGGAGCAGAAATAACAACGCCTTTTGCTCCGCCTGTTTCGATATGAACCATCGCATCGGCTCGTCCTCTAAAACGACCGGTACATTCCATAACAAGATCAACACCATAATCTGACCATTTAATTAATTTAGGGTCGGGTTGTCCAATGACAGGAATAACTTTTCCTTTATAGACAATCGCGTTTTTGTCTTCATCAACACTAATATCATTTAAGCCGAAACGACCTTGTGCACTATCATATTTTAGTAAATAAGCTAGAGTTTTCGCATCGGCTAAATCGTTAATTGCAACGACTTCGAAATCTCCAGTTTCATATGCACGACGAAAAACTAAACGTCCAATCCGTCCAAATCCATTAATAGCAATTTTAATTGACATAAAATGTCCTCCTTTTTTTATTACCTTATATAGTATATATGAAATTAGTTCTTTTTTTAAGTAAAAAAGATTGAAAGCGTTTACTAATTTTATCTAAATAAAACAAAGTTTTAAAAATCGTTTGGTGAAAAAACGCCTTTTAGTAAAAACTCAAGACTTACATTTAAAGCATTTGCTAGACGCACTAAAACATCAAGCGAAGGGTTACGCCGTCCGTTTTCTAAATCAGATAAATAATTACGATGAATATCAGCATGATAGGCCAATTCTTCTTGCGACCATTTTTTAGCTTTTCTTAATTTAACTATTCTTAAGCCAAACTTCTTAAAAATATTCATTCTTCTTCCCCTTTGTACCTCGTAGCTAAAACGTTCAATTCTCGAAATAAATGATTAACATTTGATTTACTAACAACTTTTTCAAGTCTTTCACTCATATGTGTCGCTAACTCATCAAGCGTCGCATCGCGATGCATTAGACGCAGTTGGCATAATAATTTAAGTTTCTCATTAGCAAGAAATTGAAGGCCTAGTTTTTCTTGAATAACACTAATATTTGCTAGTTGTTTTAAAGCGGCTTCAGTCGTTTTTGCATAATTAGCTTTGTCTAAATTAATTAACCGATTACCAATATTAATAAATTCTCGATCAATCCGAATATTTTCAAATTCTAAAGCACATTCGGTTGCTCCCATTAAAATTAAAAAATCAGCAATTTGGTCAGATTTTTTTAAATAAATAATTGTTTTATCACGCCTTTTAATTGTTTTAGGAGAAAATGCACCACCTTTATATTTCGCAATTAGTTTAAGAAACCAACGAGCATATTTAAGTTGTTTTAAGGCAATTTCTAAATGATAATTAGAGCTCGTTGGAGAATTAACCGAACCTGAAGCTAAAAAACCACCAGCTAAATATCCACCAATCATATCATCGTTATAGACAATATTTTTAGCTATTTTATTTTCACTAAAAGAAACTTCTAAATCACTTAAAAGATAATCGACTTCTTGTTCAAAAATTATTTTGTATATTGTCCGTTTTTTAAATTTCATCATTTTTTCATAAGCAAAGCGGACTTGTAGGCCATATATTTTTTGCACAGTTAAAAAAATAAATTTAGCAATTTTAGCATTTTCAGTTTTTAAAATGAGCTGCTTTTGACCTTTTTCTTTTTTGGTTACACCGTTAATGCGAATAAAAGCAGCAATTAAAGAACGAAGTCTTTCTTCTGTATAAGGTTTTATAACGATTTCTTCTTTAACTTTGCGGGTGAAAGAAAAACTAGGTCTCACTTTTTATATTTTCCTAAATCACGATGTAAACATAATGTACGATAAGATTTTGAAAACTTTTGCGATAAATAATTCGTAATCGCGACAGAGCGATGTTGTCCGCCACTACAGCCTATCCCAACAACAAAAAAGTTACGGTTTTCTTCTTTCACTTTTTTTAAGTAATAAACTAAATATTTTTCTATTTCTTTAACTAATAACTTTGCATCTTTGTCGTTTAAAACAAAATCTTGAACTTCTTTGTCCTCGCCGGTTAATTCCTTCAATTCAGGAATCCAATAAGGATTAGGAACGATACGTGTATCAAAAATAATTTCAACATCGGCCGGAACACCGTGTTTAAAACCAAAAGAAACAAAGTTTACTGTAAGTTCTTTCTTTTCCATGCCATCAATATTACGGAAAATATATTTTCTTAATTCAGGAACTGTTTTACCAGTTGTATCAATATAAATATCAACTTCGCTTTTAACGGCGTCCATAATTTTTCGATCTAATTTTAAACATTGTTCAAGTGTTAAGCCATGAGCTTGTTGGGGATGCAAATGTCTTGTTAGACGAAAGCGCGTAATTAGTTCCGCCTCTGTTGCATCTAGGGCCATAAAAGTAACATTAAAAGAAGGTATTTTACGTGCAAGCACTGCGGCTTTTAATGACTCATTAATTGAAACAACAACGAGAGTTTTAGAAAATCGAGCTTCATTTTTTTGAAATGAAGTATAAAGTTTTGGAATAACAGAAAGAGGAACATTTTCGACAATGTAATAATCCATTTCTTCAAATGCTCGAACAGCGGTTGATTTACCTGCGCCGCTAACACCAGTTAAAATTACTAAATCTATCATATGTACCTATAAAATATCATAGCACACATTAATTTATATATAAATTTTTAATCTTCTTAATTTTATTTATTTCGCAAAGTAACTTTTACATATCTAATTGCGGCTGTTGCGGCAATCGAACCATCACTTGCAGCCGTTACGAGTTGGCGCAGCTTCTTACTATTTGTATCACCAGCAGCAT
>JAAYJX010000041.1 GCA_012522695.1 Erysipelotrichia bacterium | reverse complement strand
GTTGATGTTATTGATGATTATGATGATTGGCTTAATACATGGTCTAAAAATGATCATCTTTATATTCATTATTTAAGACCTAATGCAAGTATTAGCGAATATGATAATTATGCGCTTTGGATTTGGCAAAATGCACCTTTAGATTTAGAAGGTTCTTTATATTGTGCATCTAGTCATGATGTTAAAAACATTTTTAATGAAATGGATGTTAGTTGGTTAAGTAATGTTGGTAATAGTGGTCAAGATTTAATGCAATCAGGACGTATTTTAGAAGTAGATTTAAATGCGACTAATGTTATTGGTGGTAGAACTGGTAAAACAACTGGCTTTATCGGTGCGACACGAATTGGCTTTTTAATTGTTTTAGAAAGTTCAATGGGTGGAGGCACGCATTGGACGAGTGACGGAGGTGCAAATACTTACATCGATAATCTAGATTCACATAAACGCGCGAATGGTTCTATTCATGTCTTTTGTGTTTCTGGAAGTGTTGGGGACTATTCTTTTTCTTATGATCCAGATTATGTCGAAAACCCAGTCGTTAATGATACAACTGGTAATTATCGCTCTGCTAGTAATGTTAATAGTTCAAATGATAGTTATGCTAATCCATCAACGAGTAATAAGTTTAAAACATCGATGGGAATTGGTTATCAAATTTTTGTGGCTAGTTTTGCTGATTCTGATGGAGATGGTTTTGATGATATAAGAGGGATTATTAATTCTTTAGATTATTTAGAAGACTTAGGTGTTAATTCACTTTGGTTAACGCCAATTCAACTTTCGGAAAGTTATCATGGCTATGATGTAACTGACTTTATGGAAATAGATTCTAAGTTTGGAACAATAGCTGATTATCGTGAACTTGTTGATGAGGTTCACGATAAAGGGATGACGATTTTAATGGACTTTGTCATTAACCATACATCAAAAAATAATGAATGGTTTAAAAAATCACAAAAAGCAGAAATGGGTATCCACCCATTAACTAATGAAACATTTTCATATCGAGACATGTATCATTGGAAATATAAAGGCGACTTAGTAAGAAAATGGAATGAAACATCTTCACCAAGTGTTAGTGATCCAGGTTATGGCACGACAACAGCAACATATAATAATATTCCTGTTGAACAACATCCTGATTGGTTTAAAGATGGTGAATCAAATTATTACTATTATGGTAAATTTGGCTCTGGCATGGCGGAACTAAATTATGATGCGCAAATTACGCGCGACTTAGTTATTGATATGGCGAAAAATTGGCTTGACTTTGGAGTTGATGGTTTTCGACTTGACGCAGTTAAACATATTTACATGTTAGATGAAGCTTATAATCCAGGTGACTTAGTTGTAAGTGATACAGGAACAAGAACATTTTATGATGAAGAAAAAAGAGAAATGGTTACGGCTAAATTTGATTATTCATCGAATATGTCAAAAAACATTGCCTTTTGGAAAGAGTTTACACATAAATTAAAATTATCTCATCCAAATGCTTTCTTTGTTGGTGAAAACTTTGATGGTTGGGATAAACGGATGTCTCCTTATTATAAGGCAATGGATTCACAATTTGATTTTGGTCTTTATTATCATAACCTTGAATATAACTATTTAAGAAAAAATGGTGCCTCAGCTTCTAGTAATGCTGAAGCAGGTAATACGACTAAGACAGTTAATCGTTCACATCGAAGTGATTATATTAATGGTGCCTTTACGTCTAATCACGACGTCTTAAGGGCGATTAATCATATTAATGTGGCAGGTGGTGATTCTAACTTTGCAAATAACCCAACGATTGGTGGAGCAAATATTGAAACACAAATTAAAAAAGCCCAGACGCACGCGGCCATAACGCTAATGCAACCAGGACTTAGTTGGATTTATTATGGTGATGAACTTGGTATGTCAAGTAATACTTCACAAGACACAGCGACAAACGATAACAATAAAGACCGTTGGTATCGTCAACCATTTAAATGGGGTGATGAAAGAACGACTAGCTATCGTTTTAATATGTACACGATTGAACACGATAATTATAATAAAAACACTCTAGAAAGCGCGGCTGAACAAGCTACTAATTCAGCGAGTATGCTTAATTTCTATAAGCAACTAATCGCTGTTAAGAATAGAAATGATTTCCCAATTAATGGAGAATATACTGGCTATTCGTTTGGTGTTAATGCAAGCGTTCATCATTTTATTATTTCTGGCGGTGGAGTTACTTATAAAGCTTATATTAATTGTAGTGGCGATACAGTTAATATTACTCCCGGCGCGGTCGTTATGAGTTGGAATGCTTCGCCTACTCAATTACAAGCTTACGGTATTGTTATTAGTCGCGAATAAATTTCTTCAAATATTAAAGAAAAGCAGGCATCGCGCCTGCTTTTTTATATTTATATAAAACTTTAGAAATTAAACTGTGTAAGTTGACCAAACACCTTCACAACCTGGATCACCCCAAACAACAGCTTCATTAATTGTATATAAGTTATGAGTTCCTGCCATAGACTTACTTAAATCAATTGTTTTGGCTCCCCAGTCTTCTCCATTAGGTGAAACACGAACGAACATAAAGTTATCGTAATCACCAGGTACTTCAAAAGAATAAAGGCGGTCATCAACATGATTCATTATTTGACCAGGCCAGCCAACTGGCGAATGGTTATTACCATCCCACATATGAATTCCCGCAACACCTCCATCAATTGTCCAATATGTCGGAATTTGAACATAATAAACAGTTCCTGGTGTAGGTGTAGGTGGAGTGGGCTCATCTGGATAAATACCCCAAAGGCCTTGGCATTTGTCATCTTCATAACGGATATCATCATTAATCCAATAAAAATCATAGTCAGGACTAGCTAAATTAGTAATGTCTAGATCATAAGTTTGCGCTCTTGTTCCATCAGTTGGTTCATCACCAATCGCATTGACACGCACGAAAATTATATGAGTAAATTTGTCTTCAACTTCATATGAATAAATTTGACCACTAACATGAGACATTCTATCTCCTGGCCATGAAAGATTGTTTTCATCAGTAACATCATTAAAAGCATATAAAGCAACAACGTGACTATCTTCTAACCAATAACTAGGTGCACGAACATAAAATGTTTTTGTTACTGGAGGTGGCCCGTCATCAGGTTCATCAGGATAAACACCCCAGCGACCATGACATAAATCATCATCATAACGCACATCATCATTAATCCAAAAGAAGTCAACATATGGATTATTTGTAGCAGCAACATCTAAATTGATTGTTTGTGCTTTTGAGCCTATGGCAGGTTCATCGCCAGTAGGGGTAACGCGTGCAAAAACTATATGAGTAAATTTTACTTCAACATCATATGTATAAATTTGACCACTAACGTGTGTCATCATTTCACCTGGCCAAGCACTATTACTCTCAGGTCCGACACTACCATCAACCCAAGCATATAAAGCAACAACGTGACTATCTTCTAACCAATAATCGGGTGCACGAACATAAAATGTTTTCGGTGTTGGTATAGGGTCGATATAGTTATATAGCCATTCTGCACGTAAGGTCATATCCTTTGTAACACCGGTGTTATCAAAGTCCCAAGCAACTGTGCTGTCTATTCCTTCAAACCAGTGGACAAAAGTATAATCATCTCTTACCGGGTCGTTAGGTTTACTAACTAGACCATATTTAGGTATGGATTGTGGATTAGGCGCACCTACTGCGTCAGGATAATTTAAATCAAAAGTAACTGTATATTCAACAACATCATCACTACTACTTGGATGGCTACTAGTTGAATCACTTGAATCACTCGGATCACTACTACTTGTACCTGAATCACTCGGATCACTACTTGTTGGATCACTACTAGTAGGATCTGATTGACTTGGACTAGGACTTGGGCTTCCAAATAAAGAACAAGAACTAAGAACAAGCATCATTAAAGGCAATAATAGAAGTTTCTTTTTCATATAAATGATTTCTCCTTTTTATTTATATATCTTTTAAAAACTAACTTGGATAAGTTGTCCATTCACCACCAGCTTTTGATGGCATATATTGTTCAGTCGTGTCAACGATAAAATAATTACGTCCATCTGTTGGTTTTATTAAATCGATTGTTTGAGCTTTTCGTGTTGGTTCAACTCCGCTTGCTGTTACACGAGCAAAAATAACATTAATATATTTATCTGGTATTTCAAATGAATAAATTTGTTCACCTAAAGGAGTCATTTTTTGGCCAGGCCAACTATTATCTCCTGAAGAACCCCAAAAATAAACACTTGCTACACAACTATCATTTTCCCAAAAGACTGGAATTTTAACATAATAAAGACTACCTGGATCTGGTGGAAGTTCATCTGGCTCATCTGGATAAATACCCCAGCGACCATTACATTTATTATCACCATAACGAACATCATCATTAATCCAATAAAAATCAAAATCTGGATTTGAAAAATTAGTAATATCTAAATCAAATGTTTGTGCCTTTGACCCATCGGCAGGGTCACCGCCAGAAGAAGTACAACGAGCAAAAATAATTTTGCTATATTCTTCACTTATTTTATAAGAGAAAATTTGATCTTCAACATGATTCATTTTTTCTCCTGGCCAACTATTATTTGTGTTGCCACTATAATCATCCCAAGCATATAAAGAAACAGTATGGTCTTCAGCTAACCAATAACTAGGTACACGAACGTAAAATGTTTTTGATTCTGGTTCTGGTTCGACATAAGTATATTCCCAAGCAGCATATAAAGTCATATCTTTGATGACAATATTTTTTTCAAAATCCCACATAACAGAGCCATACATTCCTTCAGACCAATGTAAAAAAGTATAATCATCTCTTGTAGGGTCGCTTGGTTTAGTTACTAATTGGCCACCTTTTACTATTTGTGGATCTGGTGTACCAACTGCATCAAAATAGTTCAAATCAAAAGTTACAGTAAACTCTGCATCAGGGTCACCAGTATAAGTTAAATCATCTGTTGTAGTTAAGTCTGTAATATCTCCATCCGAAGTCGTATGACTCCCATCAGGAGCGCAAGATGCTAAACCTATAACTAGAAGCAAACCAAAAATCAAAGGGAAAGTTTTTTTCATATTTTTTAAAGTCCTTTCAACATATGTAAATAAAAAAGAGCCTCAAATGAGGCCCTTTAATTTATTAACTACGCTACTTTTTTCTTCTTTAAGAAGTATAGTGCTGCTAAGCTAGTAATTCCAATTATACTAATAAGAACAACAAAGGTAATTGAATTATTAGTAGCGAAAATATTAGGAGCACCAGATCCGCCTGAACTAGCTAAATAAAGTGCTTCCATTTTTAAATATTTCTCGTAAGCGTCAACGCTTTCTTCAACACGTTCACCGGTATAACTTGTGTCCATTGAAGCATAGTCATCTAGCATTACCTCATCTAAAAGACCAACAATCTTCCATTCTCCATCAGCATCTTTAAAGAAAGTGCGATTCATTTCTGGGAAAGCACCATAACCATTAATTGTGCTAGGTGAACATGTAAGATATCCTTCTAAAACATGTTTTAAGAAGTCTACTGGTATTTCTTTATCATCCCCAATAATGCCAGGACTTAATGTGGTTGCGTCCCAATTATCACCAACATATAAAACCTTATTATTATCTCCAACACTCCATGTATGGACTTCAGTTTTATTCCAAATGGCGCTTCGTAAGTTATTAACTCTAGCAACCCTTATATCCATACCGGCAGTTAAACTAGCAGTTGGTATATCAAAATAGGCCAACCAATGTTCCCAATGGCCACCTTCTTCGCCTTCAAATAATTTCACATATCCAGACGCTTCATAAATAGTGGATTCATCAGTAAGAGTGCCTTGTGCGCCATATTGTAAAGCGTTTAATGCGCCAGCTGACTCATACATACCACGATCTAACCATACTCTCATGTAGTCTAAATTGATTCCACCCTTGTGACTTTGAACAATGTTCGGCATTTCAACAACCTCTATAGAGCCACTTATTTTAGCACCATTACTAGTGTCTAAAAGTATAAGAACTCCTGTGTTTTTAGCAGCAATTTTAATATTGCCTCCGTCATCATAAAAGTATTTATGACTACCTGAGTCCACGTTAGAATATCCATATGCATTGGCCCAATTTTGCCCCCAAGTAATTTTAAATTTAACTCCAGCGGCTCCTTCGCCAAGTTCGCCTTCATACTTGAACTGATAAT
>JAAYJX010000040.1 GCA_012522695.1 Erysipelotrichia bacterium | reverse complement strand
CTGTTAACCGATCGGTCATAGGTTCGAGTCCTATGGTAGGCGCCACAATTGGCCCGTTGGTCAAGAGGTTAAGACATCGCCCTTTCACGGCGGTAACACGGGTTCGATTCCCGTACGGGTCACCAACAAATTAATGAAAGCTTATCTATTCGCAAGATAGGCTTTTTTTATTTTTTTGATATAAATAATCAAAAAACAAAACCAACTAACGAAATTCATAAAATTTATGTATGGATAAGTTGTTTTACAAAACATATATAATATTTGAATAAATAAGTAGTGGGTACACAACTTATATCCAAGTAAAAAGTTATCTAAATGACCTGTTATCGAGGCAAATATCAAATAGTCTAGTTTAATTTGGGGGATTTGGCATACATCGAATTTTTTGTTTTTTTCTAATTGGAAGGTTTGTTCCTATTTTAGTAGGTGTATTTTTTTAAAAGAAATTTTAAATCTATGGTAATATTTTTTGTAGAGGTAGATATGGAATTAATGTATCCTAACGATATTAAAAGTGGGTTTTATAAAGACAACAGAGAAGAGGTGTCTTTTTTGTTTGAAAACGGCTTCCAATGGACTGGTTCTTTGAACATTTCAGCTTTCAAATATATTGATGATGATTTAATAATCAGACTACATAATGGCTCTCTCTATTTATTTGAAAAGCAAAGAGAGTGGGGTCAAAAGAACCTATCCACAACTATAAGAAGAGATGTTATTGGAATATTGATTAGAAAAAAACTCCCTTTTTATTTTGTAGGCATTTTAGCTATGGATGACGATTTAGAGGTGAGTGATAATGAATTGCTCTATTATTATTTAAATAAAGAACAGAAAGAAAAAACTTTAAAAGCATCAACTTATAGAAATGAGTTTAAGGAAAAAGTACTAACTTTTTACGGTCCGAATGATAAAAGTATTGAAAATCATATTTTCTTTTTAGTTTGTAGACATAAATCCACAGTTTATGATTTAGGTGAAGTGTTCATCGAAGAGGTCCTAGAAGCTGATTGGGCAAAGTGGACAAGAGTTAAAGTAAGACTTTTTGATGATACATTTCGAGCGATTCAATTTATGAGGAGAAGTTTTGGCGAAAAGGTTGAAATTATACTCTTAAATCCCAAGAAGGCCAAATATATAAAAACTTATGATGAGTGATTTAATTTTTCATATAAAAACAACTATTCAATAATTTTAAAAAACAACTTAAACATTATGGCTAAGAAACAAAAATAATTATAAACATGAAATTTAATAAGTGGATAATGTACATTCTTGGTAATTATCGTGAATCCTCATGGTTACCAACATTTACTGTAATGGTCCCCAGTAAGAAATTCCTGTGCTACGCAGGATTATAAAATTGTATGCTATCAGTAATCATGGGTAGCAAACTTCCTTTATAGATGCCGCCGTTTTGCTACTAGTAGTTTTTTGTGACGCAAAATGGTTGGCCTACACGGAAGTTTATAGTTTTTGTTTTTAGGGACACCTTTTCTTTATTTACAATTTCTATTGAGAGTAACATAACCAATCGTTGCATTACTACGATGATATTTGAATCCTATTATAGTTACCTGCATGTTTTTTAATTTGTTTCAAATAGGAATCGTTTATCGTTAGTGCGTTTTTTCTGCAGATCTTGCTTTATATATATCGTTATGATCTAATAAACATATAAAATAATAATCGGAGATCATAATGAAAAATAGATGGAAGCCCGACACCCTTAAAGCGTCTGAATTAGAACGACAAATTAAAGAAAATATTATTACTATCCCTACTTATCAAAGAGGCGCTGTTTGGAACGCTGAAAAAAAGAATAAATTAGTAGAAACAATAAAAATTGGCCTGCCCTTTGGATCTCTTTTAATATATAAAGATGACAATGATAAAAAACAGCTAATTGATGGCTTACAACGCTCATTAACCATTTTTGAGTTTATAAATAATCCAGCAAAATTTTTTGATGACTCAAACATTGATTCTAAAAGCATTCGTGAAATTTTTAAAATTACAGGATACCAAGAGAGTCAGAGAAGCCCTATAGAAGATAGAATTAAAACAGAACTTATAAAATGGGTTAAAGAAAATCATCCGACAATGGAGTCTGTATTGCATATGGATTATTCAAATTTTTCGTATTATCTTGCAAAAAAGTTACCCGTTTTAAATGATTTAGAAAAAGCACATACAATAAAAGAAATCATTAAACCAATGCTATCCGGTTATAAAGATATTTGCCAAACCCTTCTAAATACGGAAATACCAGTAATTTATTTAACTGGCGATAAATCTATATTGCCCGAGGTCTTTGAAAGAATAAATTCAACGGGTGCGAATTTAACTAAATATCAAATTTTCAGTGCTGCATGGAGCACGTCTCTTGTAAAAATTGTTGATACAAGTTTGCATGCGATTGTAACTCATATAACGAATCGTTATGATGAAATGGTAAGAGGCGATATAGAAATTGAAGATTATGATTCAACTACACTAAAACGTGATAAAGAGGTAAATGTTTTTGATTTATGCTTTGGTTTTGGTAAACATATAAAAGAACACTTTCCAAATTTGTTCGGGACAAATAAAGACATTTCTCAAGTAGATAGTATTGGGTTTAATTTAGTAAATGCATGTATAGGTCATAAAGTTAAGAGCCAAAATATTTTAAATGAAAATCTTACACAATTTAATGTTACCCAAATAAATAACATTTTAGTTAAGATTTTTTCAACAATAAAAGAGGTTGATACCTACCTAAAAACTGTAACAACATTCAAAGGCAATTCACGAGCAACAAAAATGGTCGCAGTTAATCATACTGAATATCAAATTGTTTCAATAATTGCATATGTTTTCATTCAAAAATACGTTACATTTGAATATGACGAGAATGATAATGTCAAAAAACGCATAATTGATACATCAAGAAAGAGTAAAATGTGGAACTCAAAGGAAAAAATCTTTAAGCAAAACATTTTAAGGGCTTATATTATTGATGTGTTAAATGAAAATTGGCGAGGATCAGGTGACAAAAAATTAGATAGTATTATCCATAATCCGGACCATTACATTAGAGAAATCACCTGGAGAGAATTTGAAATCGAGTTGGATAGGTGGTTTGATAAGGTTGCAACCGAAAGGAATGAATCTAAAAAAGTTGCGAATCCTAAAGAAACCGATAAAACACTTTTAAATGTTGTGTATTCAACATTGTTTACTGCTGAAGATCAATACGGTGATCGGTACTTTGATATTGAGCATTTAGCGACAAAGGGCCTAATGAAAGATAAACTAGCAAATTATAACGATGAACTAAAATTACCCATTAGTTCAATTGGTAACCTTTGCTATTTGCCAGAAGCTGAAAATAGGGCAAAAGGTAAAAAAACGATATATGATGATAGCGAGTACTTAAAGTCCTATAGTATCGATCAATTAGAAAAAAAATACACCTTTACAACAAAGGAAGATTTTGAGTGGCTTAAAAAAGATCTTTTCATCTCCGAATTTAAAACAGAATATTTAAATTTTATACGCAACAGATTCAAGAAAATTAAAGATAAGATTAAAAATAATCTTTTTTAGAATCATTGATAATATCTAGTTTCTTTAGATTTAATAAAAAGGGGTGTTAAGAAGCCCGACAAATTTGAATTAAATAATCAAATCATATACTTAATGCTATGGAAAAAGCACTAAAAATTATAGACATAGTAGTTAATTATTAAAGTTTATCTTTTTGTAAGTAGAAAAAAAACAAAAGTATATTATATAACTGAACAGGTAATCGAATACGATTACTTTTTATTTTATGCCAATTAATACGATGTAGTAGTACGGGTACAAACATAGTAGTAGTGCGGTTAGTATTGGGGTCGTAATAGGGGGAAGTAGTAGATGTAGTACGGCGTGTACTAGACAAGAAGATTTTATATGGAGCTATTACTAAATTAATAGCTTTTTTAATTTTTTTAAAAATCAAACTCATTAGAAAGGAGTATAAAGATTGCAATACAAAAAGAAAAACAAAACTTATAATTAAAAAATGGATAAAAAAGTTCAACTGTTCACAAGCAAAAAACATACAGGATGGGCTAAAAGAAACTCAACAGCGTTAAAACTTGCCTCTAATCGAGAAATTCAATTAAAACT
>JAAYJX010000039.1 GCA_012522695.1 Erysipelotrichia bacterium | reverse complement strand
TTATTAATTGATTCCTCACTCTTTTGATCAATAACAAACGAATTAATATAATAGTTTTCACCTAAACTAGGAACACTACTTAAATCTATTGATAAAGAAATGTCTTCACCACGAGAATATTTACCTAATTCACTATGTGAAAAATGTTTAATCGTGTAATCTTTTGTCTTTTTATAAACAAGATTATTTTCTAAATCATAAACTTCCATAACATAAGTAATGTCAAATGGTGTTTGGTCACCATTATATTTTTTGTTTAAAGCTTTTGTTTTAGCGCTAAGAGTATTACCTTCTAAAGTAAACGAAGATGTCGCACTTGAAAAATCAGCACGGGCTTGGGCTAAACCAACATACATATCGCCCGCACCATAATAAAGATGCCAAGTATTACCAACCCGAATCATACTATCGGCAAACATACATTTATTAAATAAGCCATAATCAATTTTATTCGTATCGGTTGGATACATTGTTGGTTCATCTAGATCCATTTTTACGTTTGTTAATTCAAACGGATTTGACTTAGTCGTCTTTAGCGCCCCAAGAGCGTAAAACCAACCAGAGGCATTAGCTTGTTGATTTTGAATATTTGGATCACTCAAGCGGCCACCGCCATACATTAAATAAATATCATCATCGTCAGGTCCATAAATATTTGTTAAAGCCATACACGATTCATTATCGTGGGTTAAGTCTTCGATATCGTTATTTCCTAAACTTAAATGGGCTAGATCAACAATATCGTCACTATGAAGTTCTAAGACATCATTTGTAAAGCCAATTTTTGTATAGCCGCCATCTTTCATATAAATCATATAAACTTGTCCGTGTTTACCAGGACGTGGATCATTAATTTTTATCGCGTTTCCTTCTGGATCAGTAATAAATGTTCCTGATTTATTAGCAGAAGCATAATTTGGAGCTAAACGCCCAACTTTATTATAAGTAATAAAATCATGCGTATATATAACGCCTTCACGTGTTAGATGATTATCATACATCGTATAAGTAATGTAATAAGTCGTTAAACCACCGCGATTTGGATCATTTTTAATTTTAAATAATCTTGGGTCTTCAAGACCGCCACCTTTTTCATCGTTAGTTGTCGGCCAAGCAATCGGATTATTTTCACCACGGCTAAAGTGAATCCCATCTGGTGAAGAAGCATAAGAAAGTGTCGACATATGGCCTAATTCATATTTATCACCAAAGTAATGATGAAAATTATCAGGTAATTCACTACGATAAATCATATGATAAATATCACGGTCTTCATCATAAATAACGCCTGGATTATAAACAGCATACGATTCAAAACCAGGAATATTACCATCAGCAATACTAGCTAAATTAGTTACAACACCATCAGCCTCAATTGGATAACCATGTGGAGCAAGTAATAATCCTTCTTCATATAAAGTAATATTACTCATTGCCGTCCATGCAGGACTATTTTTTGAATATTCCATAACTTGACCAACTGGTACGCTTAGGATATTGTCCCAATTAAAAAGTTCAAATTGATAAATAGAAAAAGTTGATTCCCAAGGAAGACGTCCAGTTTTTTTCGTTTCTTCAGACGTTTCTCTTTGTACGAGCTCAACTTTTAAATAACGTGAACTAACTAAACTTTTTAATTTAAGAAAATCAACTTCGCCCAAGCCTACTTCTGAGCCAATTAAATATGTCCAATCATCATCATTACGACTCGGAGCTATTTCACTTACTAAAGGATGGACATATACTTTAAAAATACGGGCAAATGAAACTTCCCAGCGAATCTTTACTAAATCAAAAGTTTTTTCTTCTTTTAAATCAACGATAAAAAATTGATGATCACCAGCCGAGCTTAATGATGCCCAACGCGTATGAGCTAAATTATCAACCATCATATCTTTATTTAAAATGCCTTCACTTTCGTTTGATGAAACTTCTAAAACTTCACTACCAAATGTTAAGCTTTTTGGTCCATAAACTTCAAAAGAATAAAAAGAATAGCCGTAATTTGTCGCTCTTTTAATCCCTTGAAAGCGAACATATTCAGCTTCTATCCAAACGGGAAAAATAATTTCATCCGTTTTTGCATTAGCTTTTGTAACATGGGCAACACTCGTCCAATCTAATGCATCATTACTAACTTGAAGTTCATATTCTAAGGCATAAGCCGCCTCCCAAACGATAACGACTTTACCGATTTTTTCTTTTGAACCAAGATTAACATAAAAGAAGACATCATCTTTTTCAATTGAGGCATAACGTGTGTTCGGGTTTGCATCAAGGGCTTTTGTATTTGTATTATCATCAGTATGAGAACTTGACACAGCCCGTCTTGTATAAGCTAAATCAACACCATATTCTCTTTGTTCGGCTTTTGTATTTGCTATTGGTTGACTCATTAAGGGTGCTAACAAAAACAAAAAACTAAGTAGGTGTAGCAGTCTTTGTTTCTTCATTAATTTTTCCTCCTATAATTTAATTTTGAAAATGTCTTAAATAATATAATTCAGCAAAAAGAGCACAAGGCCATGTAAAATAATCACGGCTATATTCATTTGGGTCATTTGCATTAACGGCTTCGTGCATCACATATGTCCCTGCTGTTAAATTAATTAAATATTCAATGCATTGATCTATTTCGATATTTGAAGTTGAAGTAAGTCCTTGCATAGCAATTGCCATCGGCCAAACGACTGGGTAATGTTTATGCGGGTTTTCTAAACCGGAAATTGAATCGTGTGGATCACCAATTCCTTTTGCGTAAGTTCCTTCATAGTAATAATCATTATCATCACTTAAAGCAAAAGCACGGGTGTTTTGATAAGTTTCACTATTAACATCACAATAATTAAGCCAAGGTGCAGAAATTAAACTTGGGATATTAGCAACGTCCATTAAAAGTTTTCCTTCACTACTATTAACATTACTAGTAACTCCATTAACTTCAAAAGCATAAATTTTGCCATATTTTGGATGAAGATAAACACCGTAAGTTTCAATCGCCTGACGCACCTCATTACTTAAAATTAAACAACTATTTGCAAGTAAAGGATCTAAATTAAGGTGTGTTAATAAAGATGACATTTTCGCCATAATACTAACCGCAAACATATTGCCAGGAATAAAAAATTTATAATAAGTAACATCATCACTTGGCCGATATCCACTCCAAATTAAACCCGAATCAGGATTAAAATAAGGTGAGCTATTTTCTAAATCACTACTATTACTAACACGATAATTATCATCACTATGTTGACGTTCATTTTCTAAGGTCACTAAAGCCTTTCTTAAAGACATTAAAAAGAAAGCATCAAAAATACTATCATCACTCGTGATTTGATAATATTGATCGGCTAACCAAAAAGGATAAATAAGTGAATCAATTTCAAACTTTCTTTCAAAAACACTGCCATCATTTCTAAAAGCGTTTGCATAAGGATCACGGCGAATAAGTTCAAATTGCTTTAATAAAATACCTCTTACCATCATTTTGACATCATGATCAACATTCATAAAACGTAAATA
>JAAYJX010000038.1 GCA_012522695.1 Erysipelotrichia bacterium | reverse complement strand
ATTTGATGACTTTGCTATTTTTTTCGCTTGTCTAGGGTATGCGCGTGTGTTATAATAAACCGGCTCGCTTAAAGAGCTAATTACACACACTATGGATTCAACGGCCTAGTCTTATAATTACAATTATAAGGGAACGTTGTTCGAAGTAGTGGAGGCATAACAAATTGGAGGTCACTTAATGAGTGAAGAAAACAAAATCGTTTTAGAAGAGGAAACGACACAAGAAGAAGAAACGACCATGGAAGCTCTTCTCCATGATCCAAATCAACCAATCGTCACAATGAAAAGACTCTTAGATGCACGCGTGCACTTCGGTCATCAAACAAGACGTTGGAATCCGAAAATGGGCCGTTATATTTACGGCAATCGTCACGGTATTTATATTATTGATCTTTCAAAAACACTTGAATGCATTAATGAAGCTTACACAGCCTTAAAAGAAATTGTTGCCGATAGCGGTAAAGTTTTATTCGTTGGCACAAAAGAATTAAGCCAAGAATTAATTGTTAGTGAAGCTACTCGCTCAGGTAGTTTTTATGTTGTTAATCGTTGGTTAGGTGGAACATTAACAAATTTTAAAACGATTGAGAGTCGGATTCGTTATTTAAAACAACTTGAAAGTGATGATAGTGATGGAGTTCTTGATCGTTTACCAAAAAAAGAAGCAATTCTTTTAAGAAAAGAAAAAGCAAAATTAGCAACAACTCTAGCTGGTATTAAAGAAATGCGTCGTTTACCACAAGCTTTAGTCGTCGTTAATAGTGAAACTGAACATATTGCTATTAAAGAAGCACGAAAATTAAAAATACCTGTTTTTGGTATTGTTGATACAAATTCTGATCCGGATTTAATTGATTATCCAATTCCGGCAAATGACGACGCACCAAGTTCAATTCAACTAATTATAAATTTATTGGCAGATGCTGTTGTTGAAGCTAAAGGCGGAGACCCAATTGTTGCTTACTTAAAAGATGATGAAGAAGAAGTAACGATGAAAGATGCTGTTCGTTTAGCCGATAAAGAAAACGCTGAACGTTTAGCGCGTATTCGTGCCCAGCGCAGAGCACGTCGTGAGCATTATGAACGTCAGCAAGCCTTAAGAGCTAAAAGACAACGTTATCAAGTAAAAGAAGAAGTTAGTGAAGAAGAAGATGAAGGTTTAGAAGTTGAAGAAAGCGTTGAAGAAAAACCAAAAAAGAAAGCTTTGCCAAAAAAAGAAACTGTTGTTAAAAAAGAAGCAGACGTAATTGTTGAAGAAGAAGTCGTTGAAAAACCAAAAGTTAAAAAAGTAGCAAAAAAAGTTACAAAAGTAGAAGATGAAGAAGAAGGAGAATAAATATGGCCTCAAAAACATTAATTGAAGCAATTAAAGAATTACGTGAAAGAACAGGTGCTGGGATGATGGATTGTAAAAAAGCACTTGAAGAAAACGATCTTGATGTTGATAAAGCAATTTCTTGGTTAAGAGAAAAAGGCATTGCTAAAGCTGCAACAAAAGCTGGACGTATTGCTGCTGAAGGTTTAACTAAAGCAACAGTTTGTGAAGGTTGCCACAAAGGTATCGTCGTTGAAGTAAATTGTGAAACGGACTTTGTTTCACGTGGTGATCGCTTTATTTCTTTAGTCGATGAAATTACAAAAACAACTCTTCATAATGGTTCTCAATCTTTAGAAGAGGCTAAACAATTAGTTGCCGGGCTTTTAACTGATGCGACTGTCGCACTTGGAGAAAAAATTGATTTCCGTCGTTTTGAAATTGTTAAAGCTAACGAAAAAGAAGGATTATCGACATATATTCACATGAATGGAAAAGTTTCTGTTCTTGTTCATTTAGCTAAAAAAGATGAAGAATTAGGTCGTAATTTAGCCATGCACATTGCTGCGATGAGTCCAATTTATATAAGCAAAAAAGATATTCCAGCTAGTGTGGTTGAACAAGAAAAACATATCGCACGCGAACTTGCTAAAAATGATGAAAAATTAGCTGGTAAACCTGAAAAGATTTTAGAAGGTATTATTAATGGAAAAGTTTCAAAACAATTAAGTGAATCAACTCTTGAAGAACAATCATTCGTCCGAGATGATTCTAAAAAGGTTGGACAAGTTCTTAAAGAAAATGATAATCAAGTTCTAAAATTTGTCCGTTATGAAACGGGTGAAGGAATCGAAAAAAGATGCTGTGACTTTGCCGAAGAGGTCATGGAACAAATTAAATAATTAAAAATTAACACTCATATATGAGTGTTTTTTTTATAAAAGGAGCCAAATATGAATAACTATAAAAGAATTCTCGTTAAATTATCTGGAGAAGCCCTCTTAGGCGAAAAAGATAAATTAATTTTAAATGCAAAATATTTAAAAATTGTTGCTGATGCAATTAAGGCGATGTATGAACGTAATCTTCAAATCGCAATTGTCGTTGGTGCTGGTAATATTTGGCGGGGAAAACTTGCTAATCAAATTGGCATCGAACGTTCAACAGCGGATTATATGGGAATGCTAGGAACTATTATAAATTCTTTGGCTTTACAAAGCGCGATTGAACAAGCCGGTTTAGAATGCCGTGTTATGTCGGCGATAGAAGTCAAAGCCGTTAGCGAACCTTATATTAAAAAAAGAGCAATTTCGCATATGGAAAAAGGACGTGTTGTTATTTTTGCTGGAGGAACAGGGAATCCGTTTTTCTCGACTGATACGACAGCAACATTAAGAGCAATTGAAATCGAAGCCGATGCTATTTTTATGGCTAAAAATGGTGTTGATGGAGTATATGATTCTGACCCACGCCTTAATAAGGATGCAAAATTTATTCCTGAAATAACCTTTAGTGAATTAATGGCAAAAAACTTGCAAGTAATGGACCAAACAGCTGTTGCTATGATACAATATCAAAACATCGTAATACATGTTTTTAATATGACCGACACGAAAAATTTTCTCCGTGTTTTAGATGGCGAAAAAGTCGGATCGATAGTCAAAAGAGGATAAAAAAATGGATGAACTTGCCCTTGATGCACTAGAAAGAATGGAGAAAACTCTTCAAAATCTCAAGATAACTTACAATACTTTGCGCACTGGTCGCGCTAATGTTCAACTACTTGATCGAATCGAAGTTAGCTATTATGGTGATAAAATTCCCCTTAATCAAATTTCTTCAATTACTGTTCCTGAGCCAAGGCAATTAATTGTAAAGCCTTATGATCGTAATGATTTAAAAGCAATTGTCGCGGCGATTAATACGAGCGATTTAAGTATAAATCCAATTGTCGATGGTGATCAGGTTCGTCTTATTATTCCAGCTTTAACTGAAGAAACAAGACGTGATTTAGCTAAAAAAGCAAAAGTATATGCTGAAGATGCTAAAGTTGCGATTCGCAATATTAGACGTGAATATATCGATTTATTACGTTCTTCAGATGAATATAGTGATGACTTAAGAAAACGTATTGAAGCTGATATTCAAAAAGTGACCGACGATTCAACAAAAAAAGTCGAAGAAATTTTACAAGTTAAAGAAAAAGAAATAATGTCGCTTTAAAATAGGCATCACTAATTCTTTTTGTAAAAAAGATTGTGTGATTTTTATTTAAACGCACGCGTTTTTAAGATATAATTTATTAGATGTCACCTAAAGTAAATAAAGAAACAACTTATAAACTAAAAACTCCTTTAAAACATATTGCTTTTATTATGGATGGCAATGGACGTTGGGCTAAAAAAAGATCACTCCCTCGTCACCTTGGCCATAAACAAGCTTGTGAAATTATTATCGATATCCTAAATGTTTGTTTAGAATATAATATCGAAGTCACTTCTTTATATGCTTTTTCAACCGAAAATTGGTCGAGACCGCAAGCTGAAATTAATCATCTTTTTAATTACTTAGAAGAATTTTTTAAGCGCGAACTTCAAACTTTAATTAATAAAAGTGTACGCTTAGTTATTTCTGGCGATGTCTTAGGTTTACCTAAAAAAACACAAAAAACAATTAAAGAAGCCCTTTTAGCAACAAAAGACTGTCACAAACATGTTTTAAATATTTGTCTTAATTATGGGGGTCAACAAGAAATTTTAAAAGTAGCAAAAGAAATTAGTCAACAAGTGAAAGACAATAAATTAGAAATCGATGATATTACTTTAGAAACGATTGAAAAACATTTGTATACGGCTAATTTACCAAATGTTGATTTAATGATTCGGACGAGTGGTGAATATCGTTTATCAAATTATTTGTTATGGCAAAATGCTTATAGTGAATTTATTTTTCCAAAAGTTTATTGGCCTGATTTTAATCGTGAGCATTTAATCGAATGTTTTAGACAATATGATTTAAGAGAAAGACGTTTTGGAGGACTTGAAAATGGAAAGAAGTAACAAACCTTTAATGCCAAATGAAATTTCCAAAGAAACAAAGCTTTCGATGAAAGCAAGAGTTATGACAGGACTTGTTTTAATTCTTATTTGTCTACCGACGATTTTTACTGGTGGATGGTTTTATTTTACTTTAATTTTTATCGTTATTGCGATTGGTACACATGAAATCGTTTCCGTTGAAAGAAAAAGAAGATTTTCTCTTTTTATTTACGTCTTCAGTTATATCATTATTTACGCTTTGGTCTTTTGGGTTTTTATTAAAAATCAAGTCGTACTTGCCCGTGAGATGGGTCCTGATTATGTTTTTCGTCTTGAAAAAGGTTTTGATACACTTTCCCTTTCAACGATTGCTATTGCCGTAGCAGCAGGCGTTTTCTTTATCGTTGTTTTAGCGAATGAAAAATTTACGATTTTAGATGCGACTTATTTATTTACGATGGTAACGGTTGTTGCTTTAGGGGCACAATCACTTTTGTTTATGCGTTATTATCCATATTCTAAATTTGCTTTTGATAGTTTAACTAATCCGATTGACGTATCAACACCGTTATTTAAATATTTGCACAGCTCGTTTTTATTAATTTATTTAGTTCTTGGTGTTGTGTTGAATGATATTGGTGCTTATTTTATTGGTTTATATTTTGGCCATAAAAAGGTTAATCCGCGGATTTCACCGAAAAAAACTTGGGCTGGCTTTTTTGGCGGTATTTTTGTTAGTTTACTCGTTTCAACTTCTTTTGCTTTAGTTGTTGATGCAGTTGGCTTACCAATTCTTCCCTTTTTAACAATTAAGGAGTGGTATTGGATTTTACTTTTATCATTTGGTATGCCTTTAATTGGTAATTTAGGTGACTTTGCTTTTAGTGCGATTAAACGACATTATGAAATAAAAGACTTCGGTTCCTTATTAAAAGGTCATGGCGGGATTTTAGATCGTCTTGATTCGTTTTTATTTGCGGCAATTGGTTTAGCAAGTCTTATTATTTTTATTAATAACGGTTGGGATTTCTTTTTATGAAAAAAGTAATGATTTTTGGTGCTTCTGGTAGTATTGGCGAACAAACGCTTGATGTTTTATCAATTCATCAAGATAAATTTGAACTAGTCGCTTTTAGTGTTGGGCAAAAAATTGAAATGGTTTCAAAAATTTTAAGAAGACATCCTAAAGTGACACACGTTTGTATTAAACACAAAGAATATGTTAGTGTTTTAAAAAAACAATATCCTCATATTATTTTCTTTAGTGGAGATGAAGGGCTTTTAAAACTAATTAAACATGTCGAAGTTGATCTTGTCGTTAATGCTTTAGTTGGTTTTGTTGGTTTTCGTCCAACAATTACGGCTTTAAAAAAAGGTTTGACGTTATGTTTAGCTAATAAAGAAAGTCTCGTTATCGGTGGAGAAATTATTAATAACTTATTATTAAAAGGCTACGGAAAGTTATATCCAATTGATTCTGAGCATGTTGCTTTAGCAAAGTGTTTAAACAAAGTTAAAGAAGAAAATGTTAAGCGTCTTATTTTAACAGCTTCAGGTGGAGCGTTTCGAAAACATACGTATGACCAATTAAAAAATGTGAAGGCAAAAGACGCTCTTAAACATCCAACATGGCAAATGGGTGCTAAAATTACAATTGATTCAGCAACGATGATGAATAAAGGCTTTGAAATTATAGAAGCATATTATTTATTTAATTACCCATTAGACAAAATTGATATTTTAATGCACGATGAAAGTCATGTTCATTCACTAGTGCAATTAAAAGACGATTCTTATATTGCTGATGTTAGTAAACCAAATATGCGTGATCCAATTACTTATGCCTTATTTGAGGGCCAAGTAAAATATCAGTTAACAAAAGTCGCTAATTTAAAACAATTTAAAGAATATCACTTCGGTGAGTTTGATAAAAATAAATATCCATGTGTTGGTTTAGCAAAAAAGGCTTTGCAAATGGGCGGAACGGCCCCGGCCATTATTAATGCGGCAAACGAAATGGCGGTTTATGCTTTTTTAGATAATAAAATTGCCTTTTTAGATATTGCGCAAATTATTAAAAAACGATTAAATCAAACAAAAATTCGTAAACAAACGATTCGCAATGTTTTAAATGCTGATGCAAAAACACGAGCGTATTTAAGAAAGAGGATTAGGTAGAACTATGGACGTCTTAAATTTTATTTTAAATCTCGTTTTATTTTTAGTTTCATTAGGTGTTTTAATTACTATTCACGAGTTAGGACACCTTATGACCGCTAAATTATTTAATGTTTATTGTATGGAATTTTCTATTGGCTTTGGTCCAAAACTTTTTAAATATAAAAAGCCAGGTCGCGAGACGACTTATTCGCTCGGATTAATCCCCTTAGGCGGCTATGTCATGATGTATGGCGAAGGAGCTGTTTTACCTCAAGGTGTTGAAGTTGGTCCCGAAAGAAGTTTAGAAGGTATTAAAAAATGGAAAAAAGCTATCGTTTTGTCAGCTGGTATAATTTTAAATATGGTTTTAGGGATGGTTTTATTTTTAATTTCTAACACCCTTCCCTTTTATCAATTTGATGGACAAACGCTTGTGAGTGAAAATTCTTTAGCATCAGAAAGTGGTCTTTTAAGCAACTATCAAATGGGCTACGTTAAATATTTAGAAGGAGATAGTGGCACGACTTTAATTGTTGATAGTGAAGTCATTATTAAAGAAAATACTTACGTTTTAGGATTCGTCCCTAATAAAGTTAAAAATACTCCTAAATTTGAAGATGGCTTAACTTTTTATGAAGCGAAAGTTCTCCCTGATCAACTAGACGAAAATAATGCATATCATAAATTAATTCTTGAAGGAAAATTAAAAAATCTTCCTAATATGGCCAAAGGCCATGTTGTAAATGACCTTGAAGACCCTTTATTTCTTATTGGTGATAAAATCGATATATCTTTAAGGGCAAGAAAAGATCGAAGTGAGGGAAGTGAAATTAGTGTTCATGATTTAACTCTTGAAGTTTATTCACCTGGTTTAAATAAGCCTTTAGCATTTAAAGAAACAGGTTTAGGGTTCACCTTTTTAAAATCACATCGAACTTTTAAAGAAGTTGTCAAAGATACATGGGGTGATTTTTCTTATGCAAATACCGCAATTGTTAAAGGACTTGGTTCGTTATTTGTTGGAAAGGGAGAAGTTTCTGGTGTTGTTGGGATTTTTTCAACTTCCTCGACTATATTAGCAGACTATGGTTTTGCGACATATATCTTTTTATGGGGATTAATTTCTGTTAACTTAGCAATTTTTAATTTACTTCCGTTTCCAGGTTTAGATGGTTGGCAATTATTAGTAACACTAATTGAAGGTGTTAGTCGTAAAAAAGTGCCTGATAAAGTTAAAAATATTATTTCAACAATTGGTTTAATTTTATTATTTGGTTTAATGATTTTAATTACGATAAAGGATATTATTGGGTTATTTTAAATTATGGATACAAAAATTCATCGATTTTTAAATTCAATTGGCTTACTTGATACGTATAATTTTGATTTAGACTTTGATCTTGTAAGTCGTAATTTAATTATTTATGAACAAGTTGATATGGCGCTTGTTAAAGATACACCTTGGCAATATCATTTACTAAAGCGTTTTTTAGCACATCTTAAAAATATTAATTATTTGTATTCGATGACTTTTTCTTATAAGAAAAAACCAACGATTTATGACGCTTTACACATTATTGAAAGCTACTCACTAGAGCATTTTAAAGTAGAGCCTTATGAAGAACATAGCAATCTTGAAAACATTATTACTTTTCAATTTAGTGATGAGAAAAAATTTAAAGCTTTTAACGAATTAGCAATTAAAATTAATGAGACATTAAAATTTATTAATTATGAATTTGCTGTTGAAGCAACTTTAATTGAACGTCCTAAAATATCAGCTAAAAAATTAGATAATTTAATCGAAAAGGCCGAAAAAGTTATTGAACAAATTGAAAGCGAAAGCGATACAGATGAAGATACTTATTATCCAGAAATTAAAACGTTACAAGAAATACATAAAGAAGATTTAAAAAATATTGAAAAAGATATGCTCGCGGAAATGAAGAAAAATTATCGCGAGTTAAAACAAGCAAAAAAAGATCGTTCAAATTTACATCAAAATGGTTTCTTTTTTGTTGAATCAATTAGTGAAATTATTTCACCAGGCCAAAAAGTTAACTTAGAAGCACGTGTTTTTAGTATTGATAAAAGAACACTAAGTAGTGGCAGAATTCTTTTAACACTTGGCTTAGATGATCGAAAAAAAGCTTTATACGGGAAATTATATTCTGAAAAAAACGAAGACGAAGAAAGTTTTGATATTTATAAAATTGGAATGAACTTACTCGTTCAAGGAACAGCTGAAATAGATAATTATTCCGGCGAAATATTTTTACGTATTATTAAACTAAAAATTTTACCAATGTCTCCACTTAGAAGAGATAAAGCAAAAGAAAAACGCGTTGAATTACATCTTCATACAAAAATGTCAGAAATGGATGGAGTTGGCCAAGTTGATGATTATTTCCGTTTGGCTAAAAACATGGGTCATGAAGCTCTAGCCGTTACTGATCACGGTGTTGTCCATGCTTTTCCAGATGTCCAAAAGGCTGCTAAAGAACACGGTGTTAAAGCAATTTATGGGGCTGAGTTTTATATGGTTGATGATAACTTAGAATACGTTTTTAATAAAAAAGATATTGTTTTACATAACGCCACTTATGTTTGTTTTGACTTTGAAACGACAGGCCTTTCATCAAGATATGACCATATTATTGAATTTGGTGCGGTTCGTTTTGAAAAAGGATTAATCGTTAAAGAACTTAGTTTCTTTATAAATCCTCATCGTCCAATTCCGAAGATGATTCAAAAAATGACGGGAATTAATGATGAAATGGTTAAAGATGGACTTGAAGAAAAAGACGCTATTTTAATTATTAAAGAATTTTTAAAAGACGCCATTTTAGTTTCGCATAATGCTGATTTTGATATTGGTTTTTTAAATGAAGCATTAAAAAGACATGGGTTAGAAGAAATAAGTAATCCAATTATTGATACATTAGCCTTATCACGATATCTTTTTCCCGAAGACCGTTATCATAATTTAGGCGCTCTGTCACGACGTTTACAAATTGCTGCTTATAATGAAAGAGAAGCACATAGAGCTCTTTATGATGCGAAAATATTAAATGATGTTTGGCTTGCTAGTTTAACGATTTTAGAACGCGAGCATGGCTATTTAACGCATAGTGATTTAAGTACATTAAAAGCTAGTGATGATATTTTAAAACATTTAAAGCCGCGTCATGTTATTGTTTTAGTGAAAAATAAAATAGGGTTAAAAAACTTATATAAATTAATTACTCTAAGTCACATTAATTATTTTGCTGATTTACCGCGCATCCCTCGTCATGAATTAATTAAACACCGCGAAGGTCTTTTATTCGGTTCAGCATGTTTTAATGGAGAAATCTTTGATAAAGCCCGCACAAAAAATGCCCTCGAATTACAAAAAGCAATGGACTTTTATGATTATATTGAAGTGCAACCTCCGGCTAATTATTCTTATTTAATAAATACAAATACTTTAGAAAATATCGAACAAGTTCAAACACTTATTAAAGATATTATTTCAGCCGCAGAACTTGCTAATAAAAAAGTCGTTGTAACAGGCGACGTCCATTATGTTAATGAAGAAGATAAAGTTACACGTGATATTTATATTATGACGAAAGCGAAAGGTAATCGACCCCATCCTTTAAATACGAATCCATATGATCGTCCTGATGGTGTTTATCATGAAAATCCTGATCAACATTATCGTTCTACTGATGAAATGCTTGAACACTTTAAATTTTTAGATCCAGAAAAAGCTTTCGAAATTATCGTAACAAATACAAAAGAAATCGCTGCATTAATTGAAGAATTGCAACCAATTAGTACAAAACTCGAATCTCCAAAAATGCCAGAAGCTGAAGAAATGGTTAAAAAATTAACATATGAAACAGCGCATAAATGGTATGGAGATGTTTTACCTGAAGTTATTGAAGAAAGAATTAAGACTGAGCTCAATGCGATTATTAGCAATAACTACGCGGTCATTTATTACATTGCCTACCGGATTGTTCATAAAGCTAATGAAGATGGTTATATTGTTGGTAGTCGTGGTTCAGTTGGCTCAAGTTTAGTCGCGACATTAATGCACATTACTGAAGTTAACCCTTTAAAACCTCATTATCGTTGTCCAAATTGTCGTAATTTTGAATTTAATACTGATCCTAATTATGCTTCAGGTTATGATTTACCTGATAAAAATTGTCCTATTTGTCACACGCAATATATAAAAGATGGTCAAAATATTCCCTTTGAAACATTCCTAGGTATCCACGCAAATAAAGTACCAGATATCGACTTAAACTTCCCAAGTGATTATCAAGCACAAGCTCACGACTTTACAAAAGTTTTACTCGGCGAAGATAATGTTTTTCGTGCCGGGACGATTTCAACAACAGCTGAAAAAATGGCTTTTGGTTATGTACGCGGCTATTTTGAAAGAAGAGGCTTTGACCCTGATAGTGTCCCACGGGCCGAAGTTGCTTATTTAGCTGCGCCGCTTGTTGGTGTTAAAAAAACGACCGGTCAACATCCAGGCGGGATTATGGTTATTCCTAATCATCTTGATGTTTTTGATTTTATGCCAGTTCAATATCCGGCTGATGATTTAACATCTTCATGGAAAACAACACATTTTGACTATCGGGCAATTCATGACTCGCTTCTTAAACTTGACTTATTAGGACATGGCGATCCTTTAGCTTTAAAGATGATGGCAGATATTGCTAAAGTCGACCTTAATGAAGTGCCTTTAAATGACCCTAAAGTTTTATCTTTATTTACTAGTGATAAAGCGTTAAATAGAAATAATAACTTTATGAAAATTGATAATGGTTCTTTAGGTGTGCCGGAATTTGGCACTGATTTTGTCCGTGGTGTTTTACGTAAAGCTAAACCAAAAACATTTGCTGAATTAGTTATTGTTAGTGGTCTAACGCACGGCGGTAATGTTTGGGCTAATAACGCTGAAGCTCTAATTGATTCAAAAGCCGCTACATTAAAAGATGTTATTGGTTGTCGTGACGATATTATGACTTATTTAATGGATCAAGGTATTGAAGCAAACATTGCTTTTGGGATTATGGAAATTGTTCGAGGTGGTAAAAAAATCCCACAAGAAAACGTTGCGATTATGAAAGCTTTTAATGTTCCAGATTATTATATCGATTCTTGTAATAAAATTAGTTACATGTTTCCTAAAGCCCACGCAGTCGCCTATGTTATGCAAGCAACACGTGTAGGATATTTTAAAGTGTATTATCCTCTTGTTTTTTATGCTGTTTTCTTTAGTGTTCGTTCAAAACAATTTGAATTTGAAACGATGGTTTTAGGTGAAGATGAAATATCAACAAGATTAGAAGAATTAAGACGTAAAACCGTTAATCGTCAAGAAAGAATTACTCCTAAAGAAGAAGAAATTTTTGACACTTTATTTGTTGCCTTAGAAATGTATGAAAGAGGTTTTAAATTTGCGAATCTTGATTTATATAAATCTGATGCAACAAATTTTATTATTGACGAAGAAAATAAAACGTTAATTCCTCCCTTTGTTGTTTTAGACGGTTTAGGTGAATCAGCCGCTCAAAGTGTTTTAGAGGCAAGAAAAGACGGAGTATTTACTTCGGTTGAAGATTTAGAAAAACGAACAAAACTTAATACGACTGTTTTAGATAAAATGAAAAAACTTGGTGTTTTTGCTGACTTACCAGATTCTGATCAATTAGATCTTTTTAACTTTAATTTTTCCTAGGTTGTTTTATAATGTTAGTTGGTCCGTTAACTTCGGGACGTAGCACAGCTTGGTAGTGCGCTTGGTTCGGGACCAAGAGGCCGAGGGTTCGAATCCCTCCGTTCCGACCATTATATTGTAACTTCCCCCATAATTTTGCCAAACGAGAGTAAAACCAACAAAAAAGAGAACTTCTAAAAAAACTTAATCAAGAAGATAGAATGATTATTTAAATTTGCTTACATAAAAAATTTTATTTGGTGAAATAATCTAAAATCTATATGTTCGCAAAGTTACTATTTCAGTATTGGTATTGATTAACGCCTAATTTTTTCGTTGGGCGTTTTTTTATGTATAATAATGACTAAGGCCATAAATAATAATGCAACTTTACACATTAGAAAATAATTTTATCCGAATTAGATTTTTAGATATAGGTGCATCAATTTATACATTTGAAATTAAACCAAAAAACTATCGTAATATTGTTTTATCGTTAGCTAATTTAAATGATTATAAAACAGCAGCTAGCGGCTATTTTGGAGCGACGATTGGACGTGTCGCAGGACGAATTGACAAAGGTGTTTTTAAAATTAATAATAAAACATATCAAACTCAACTTAACGAAAAAAACACAAATTCACTTCACGGAGGACATGAAAGCTTTGCTTTTAAAAAGTTTAGACTTATAAAACAAACCTTAACCGAATTAGTATTTGAATATGTAAGTGTTGATGGAGAAGGGGGCTATCCAGCAGAAGTTAAACTGCACGTTATTTATACTTTGCGAGATGTTGGATTAGAAATAAATTACAAAGCAACGACAACTATGGATACGATTTTAAACATAACAAACCATAGTTATTTTAATCTTGATGGTGATGGTACAATTCTTAATCATATTTTAAAAGCAAACGCAACACATTATTATACACATGATAAAAAGCAATTGAATGATGAGTTAATAGTTAATACAAGCGATAGTCCTTTTTATATTAAAGAAGGTAAAAAACTCCAAGATATAATTTTGCATCCCTTAGTTAATAAAGAACCCGCGATGGGTTTTGACCATTTATTATTAATTGATGGTCTGCTAACTTTTAAAACAAAAGACATTACTTTAGAAGTGATTTCAAATTATCCTGCTGTGCAAATGTATTCAACAAATTTTCCTAGTAATCTTTTGTTAGTGGGCCATAAATTAGTTAATTTATATCACGCTCTTGCGATTGAACCAGTTGATATTGTTAGAAGTCAAAACCAAACATTTAATAATTTATTAGTCACAAAATCTAAACCATATGAACGCACGATTCGTTATATTATTAAAATTAGCGATTAAGTAGTTTAAACGCTATAACCATTCACCAGAACGTTTGATAAAGACCATTTTTAGTAATTGTGTACTAAGAGCGTATAACACTAATATTCCTAAAAGCCACGGGATATAAATAAGTGGTAGTCTTGTCATATGTAAAAACTTTTCGCCTAGTGAAGTAAAGGCGATTAAAATAGCAGGGACACCAAAAGCTATTGAAGAAATAATTAAAGGTTTTGAAGCATAACTTTGAACAAAAGGCACTTTTCTTGTTCTAACAATATGAACAATTAAGATTTGCGAAAGCGTACCAAAAATAAACCATCCAGCTTGAAAGAGTGGTGCAAGTTCACTAACGCCTAAACCTTTACCAATAATAAAATACATAACAATAAATGTTAAAAAGTCAAAAACAGATGAAAGAGGTCCAAAGACCGCTGTAAATTTTAAGATTGATTTTGTATTCCACTTTCGAGGTTTTGCAATATAGTCTTCATCAACACGATCAAAAGGTAAACCGACTTGTGAGAAGTCATTAAGAAGGTTTTGAATTAGTAATTGGACTGGTAACATCGGTAAAAATGGCAAAAAGATTGACGCACCAATAACAGCAAACATATTACCAAAATTACCACTAACGGCCATCTTAATATATTTAATAACATTACCAAAAGTCTGACGCCCTCTAATAACTCCTTCTTCTAAAACCATTAAATCTTTTTCAAGTAAAATAATATCAGCTGTTTCTTTGGCAATATCAACCGCGCCGTCGACTGAGACACCAACATCAGCCTGTTTTAAAGCAAGGGCATCATTAATCCCGTCACCTAAATAGCCAACCGTGTGATTAAGTTCTTGAAATAAATTTACAACCCTTTCTTTTTGTTTAGGAGAAAGTTTGGCAAAAAGGTCACAAACTTTAAGTTCTTCTTTTAACTCCTCATCACTCATTTTTTCAACTTCAACGCCTAAAATGATTTTATCGGCGCTAATTCCCACCTTTTTACATACTTTTGCCGCAACTCCTTCACTATCACCTGTTAAAACAACCGTTCTAATACCATGATCTTTTAAGGCACTAATGGCGATTTTTGCACTTTCTTTAGGCGGATCTAAAAAACCAATAAAGCCAATTAAAACCATATTCGATTCATCAGCCACACCAAATTTATGTTCATCAGGAACTTCATTTTTTTGAGCAACAGCAATCATTCTTAAACCATCGTTATTATGTTTATGATATGTTTTTAATGCTATTTCTTTAATATTTTTATCAATAATGACAACTTCGCCATTAATTTCAGCATATTTACAAATTGCTAGCATCTCTTCAACCGCGCCCTTAGTAATAAGTTGCCTTTTGCCTGTATCATCGACAACAACTACACTCATTCTTCTTCTAGAAAAATCAAAAGGAATTTCATCAACGACAGTATATTTTCTTTTTACTTCACTAATCTCTTGTTTTCTTGCTCGTTCAATAATGGCAACGTCCATCATATTTTTTAGGCCAGTTTGAAAATAACTATTTAAATAAGCGTGTCTTAAAACTCTAAAATCTGATTGCCCATTTAAATCCATATATTTTTCTAAAATAATTTTATCTTCAGTTAGAGTACCAGTTTTATCAGTACATAAAATATCCATTTGTCCAAACGTTTGAATACTACCTAAATCTTTAACAATTACTTGATGTTTGCTCATGGCAATTGCCCCAGTAGCAAGTGTCGTGGTCATAATAACTGGTAGTAATTCAGGTGTTAAACCAACGGCAATTGAAATTGCAAACAAAAGCGAGGATTCCCAACCAATTCTTTTTGGACCAATCCAATTAAGTAAAAAGACAATAGGTACCATAATAAGCATCATAATAATTAATAATTTACTTACATTACTTACACCTTTTTCAAAAGAATTTTTATCTCTTGGGGATGAAAGTTGTTCAGCCATCGCTCCGAAGTAAGTATTATTACCAGTTAAAATAACAACACCATAAGCAACGCCAGAAATAACGTTTGATCCACTAAAGCCTATATTTTCTAAATCTGTAATTGAACAATCTTCTTTTGGTAATTTATGTGAAAATTTTTCAACAGGATTTGATTCTCCGGTTAAAGCACTTTGGGCAATAAACGTGTCTTTTGTCGAGATAAACCTTATATCTGCAGGAATCATATCGCCAGCCGATAGCTTTATAATATCACCAGGTAAGATATCCTCCATTAATACTTCAATTAGTTTGCCATCTCTTAAAACGTCCGCTTTATTAGAAATAAGACTGGTAAGTTGCTCAGTTGCTTTATTAGATTTTTCACCTTGAATAAAGGCGACAATCGCTGAAATTAAAACTAAGGCAATTATTATAATAACAGTTAAGAAGTCACGTTCTTCTTTAACTGGTACTAAAATAACGTCTAATAGAAAAGTAACAAAAGCAATTAACAATAAAATAATATTAAAAGGATTAATTATAGAATTTATTAATCTTCTAAATCTTGTGTTTTTCTTACCAATTTCAATAACGTTTTTATCATATTTGTCTTTTAAGTCTTCTAGTTGGTCTTCTTTTAAACCAGCACTAGAAGTATTAAATTGCTCATATAATTCTTCAATTGGTAAATTAGCGTATTTTCTAATATTAGCTTCGACTTCATTTTGTTTTTTTAAGTCGATTCTTTTTCTTTCTTTTTTCACTCTCATACCTCCTTTTCGCTTTTTTTGTTATCTCTTAGCAAAAAGAAGTTTTTTCTACTAAAAGATCAAATTAAAATCCTCTGATGATAATCGTCCATATAATTCCTCCAAAGAAAAATAAAAACACCAATTGAAAGCTGGTGTTTAATTTCTAAATTAAATTGAAACCTATGTCTCAAGCTTTAACTCCATTTGGCATGACATTACATTATTCTAAACCTTGATTCGATTTAGACTATTAACCTTCAAGATAGTGTCTCCACTAAATCGCGGCAGTAACCGATAATCCAAATGGTAGTCTCACCTACCAGTTTCCAACATTTATCATATCATTTTTACTAGTAAATTCAAATAGAATCATTATAAAAGGACGAAAAACAAAAGAAATAAATTTTAAGAAAAGCCTAGCAAAACAAAAGTTAATATTTAATATGGGTGAATAATTCAATATCGATTGAAGAAGAAGAAACATAAATACTAAATTGACCATTTTCATTAATGTGCCAATCATCATGAGCCAAAGAATAATAACTAAAACTTCTTTGATCTAAAGTAATACTTACAGTTTTTGTTTCACCTGCTTTAAGAAAAACTTTTTTCCATCCCTTTAATTCATAAAGTGGGCGATAAACATCCGGAAGTCTTTCGCGAACATAAACTTGGGCAACCTCGTGACCATCAATTTTTGAAGTATTTGTAAGCGTTAATGTAATATCAACTTCTTTGCCGCTTTTAGTAATTTTTAAATTATCATAGACAAAAGTTGAATAACTTAAACCAAAACCAAAAGGAAACAATACGGGTGTATTTTCAGAAACGAATTGTCGATAACCAACACTTAATTGTTCTTCATATAAAGCGACACGAGCATCTTCATAGGCGTGATAAGCTTGAACATCTTCTAAAAACATTGGGAATGTTTCGGTAAGTTTACCACTAGGATTAACACTTCCACTTAATATTTTCGCAACAGCTTTATTGCCTTTTTCACCAACATAACCAACATATAAAACGGCATCAACATCGTCAATCCATTCATTCATTTCAATGGGCGCGCCGCTATAAATAACAACAATTGTTTTTGGCGAAACATAAGTAATTTCTTTAATTAAATCAATTTGCTCATTAGAAAGAAGTAAGTTTTGACGATTATAAAATTCACTATGTGCATGATTATCTTGGCTAATCGTTACAATTGTCGCATCAATATCATCAATGAAAATTTTATTTAAGGCCCCTTTGAGATCAGTAATTGAGGTAAATGCTCCGGCAGTAAATTGCATCGTGCGGAAATAAGAGACGTTTAAGCCTTCACCTTTTAAACTATCGATTAACTTAACAAAAGGTTCGCGCGGTGTAACTTGGCTAGAACCGCCACCAAAGACATAAGAATCAACAGCCGTGCCAGTTACTAAAACTTTTTCATTTTTCTTTAAAGGCAAAGCACCATCTTCATTTTTTAACAACACAATACCTTCTTCGGCAACTTTTTCAGCAATATTATAACGTTCCTCAACACTTAAATTAATTTGCCGGATCTTACGCATTTCTTCACATTTATAAGCAGTATCAATTATGCGATTAACACTTGCGTCAACAATTTCCATATCAACTTTTTCATTTTTAATATCATCGAGTAATTGTTCTAAATGCAATTTATCGTATGGCATTTCTAAATCAAGACTAGCCTTAAGTGATTTTGTTCTGTTCATGACCGCACCCCAATCACTAATAATTAAGCCATCAAATTTAAATTCATTTCTTAAGATGCGATAAAGTTTATCGTGAGCACTCATACGAACGCCGTTAACAAGATTATAAGCTGTCATGACAAGCCACGGTTTTGCTTTTGTGGCAATTTCATGAGGAAGTAAATAAATTTCTCTTAATGTTCTTTCGTCAATTTCCATTGATTTATAATTACGTGACACTTCGCTATTATTTGCTGCGTAATGTTTTAAACATGCACCAACTTTTTGATCTTGAATACCTTCAATATATTTTTTTGCCATTACACCTGCTAAAAATGGATCTTCAGAAACATATTCAAAGTTACGTCCATTATGTGGTAGACGCTTAATATTAACGCCTGGAGCTAAAATGATATCGGTTTCTAATTCAATTGCATCATTAGCTATTGCTTTAGCCATTTCATAAACTAAGTCTTCATTCCATGTTTGTGATAAAACTTGAATTGAAGGATAAGCAATACTAGGCTGAACGGTTTCAACACCATTAGTTGAAAGTCTTGGCTGTCTTATTCCAACTGGTCCGTCGTTCATTAAAAAGTCAGGTATTTTTCCGCCTAACGTATCAATTCGCCAAAAATCTTTTCCAATTAAAAGTTTGGCTTTTTCTTCAATTGTTAAATCTTTTGCTCTAATTTTTATCATCTTTTTCCTCCTTATATAATTTTTAGTAAAGTAAATGTTTTAAATAATAAATTCTAACAAACAACTTTTTTGAGAATCCAAAAGGTCACTATTATTAATTGTATCTCTTAATTTTACAATTGTTTCTTGTGACATTATTTCTTGGTAGAGTTTTTCTTTTTCGGGATTAGGAAATTGTAAACTATAAAAAGTTTTTGTGATTTGTTTTTTAATTGTTTCTATCTTATTTTGTTTTACTAAAAAAGTAAGTTCATATTCACTAATTAAATCAACATCAATTTCAATTCTTAAATAATTAAAATGCGGCTTTTGATAATTTACTTTTTGGCCATTTTTAGTAACGATAATATCGACATCCTCACTATCAATAAAATCAACAATAAGCGTTCTATTTTTAATAACTTTATGAACATTATCAAAACTAATTTTTAAAGTCTGCTCATTGTTTATAAGTGTGTTTTTAAACTTTGTAAAAGCCTTTATAACATTATTGTTTTCATCTAAATCTTCATAAAGACAATACTCATTATTACCAGTTGATGTGACAATTCTTAATTTTTTTGGATTAGTAATGCTATTCCCCTTATCAAGTGAAAGGGGCACAACTGCGCCGGCTTTTAATAAAAATGGAAAACTATCTAAATGACGATAAAAGATTATTTCTTGATCTTTTTCTAATTCATAAATATTATGTGTAAAAAAATCAATATAGCGACCCCTTGGTAAAAAACCTTTGACCGAGGCTAAGCCACTTTCATCTATTTTTGAAGAAATCGGTAATATAAAACTTTGTTGGGCAAAAATACTTTGGTTAGGATACTTATATCCATCTTCACTTTTTACTTCATAATATAGTGGTTCGATTAAGGCCAGTGCTTCAGTATGAGCTAGATAGCTTGCACTATATAAAAACGGAATTAATTGATGTCTTAGACGCAAAAAGTTTTCAGCAATTAAGCCTGTCCCGTTTTTAGCATACCATGGTTCTTTTGACATAATTGGACTACAAGTGCCGTGTAGTCTATTGATCGGCGAAAAGACACCAAACTGAACAAAACGTAAATATAATTCATATTCACTTATCCCGGCAAAATGTCCACCAATATCGTGTGACCAATAAAAATAGCCGGCATTTGTTGCAGTATTTGTAAAATAAGGTAAAAACTTAAGCGTTTCCCAAGTTATTAAAGTATCACCAGAAAAACCAACAGGATAACGGTGCGAGCCAATCCCGCTATAACGCGATAAAATAATCCCGTTCTTTTTTTCTTTAATAATATCTAAATAGTGATAATGATTTAATGCCCATAAAGGATCAAGTCCTGGTAATTTAGAAGTACTACCTTGTTGCCAATCAATCCACCAAAAATCAACTCCATCATTTTCATAAGGTTTATGGATAAGACGAAAATAATTATTAATAAAATTTGGATTAGTAAAATCAAAAGGAATATGTTGAAGTAATGTATGATCTAAACCCATCGCTTTAGCAAATTGTTCATATACATCTTCAAACCAACGTATCCCACCAGCCGGATGGAGATTTAGAGGTATTTTAACATTATAAGTATGTAGTTCTTTGAGAAATTGTTTGTAATTAGGGAAAAGTTTTTTGTTCCAAGAATAGCCAGTCCATCCATCTTTTCCTCCATAGTAAGAATTATTACGACCTAATTTAGTAATTTGAAAAGCTTCTTCAAGATGATGTGAATTATAGTGCCAATCCATATCAATTGTTGCAACAGTAAGTGGGATATCACGTTCAAGAAAATGATTCATTAACTTTAAATATGTTTTATCGCTATATTCATAATATCGACTCCACCAATTACCAAGAGCGTACTTAGGAATTAAAGGAACATAACCAGTTATTTCATACAAGGCTTTAACGGCTAAACGATAGTCCTTTCCAAAACAAAAAATATAAACATCTAAATGATTTTCTTTTGCTATTTCAAGTTGACCTAATTCATTAATAATAAGTGACTTTGAATCATCAAGTAAGGCGATACCGTTTTTCGCAACGACACCATCTTCAAGAGTAATCTTTTTACGATTACCTAAATCATCAAAACCTTCAAAATGTAAACCGTTATAACCATCGAGAGTTTTATAAGTGCCTAGTAGATTTTGTGACTTAGATAATAAAATTTTCTTCTTATTTATAACGACATAAGTTTGTTTAAAGTTAGTGTGTAAATAAAGCTCTACATCCTTAGTCTCGATTAATAATAAATTTTTGTTAATTTCTTTATGGCTAAACTTTGGTGTATCAAACTTTCGATACCAAACACCTTGGGTTGGTTGATCATTAAAATATTTATCTTTATTTTTTTCAATTCTTATTAATTTAGAAAATAAAATACTTATGCGATAATCTTGCCAATAAATAAATGAAGACTCACTACTTTTGGCTGTGGTTTTTATTCGAAGATGATAATCTAGCATACTTTTACCTCTACTTATCTCTAATATTAAATTATCACATGAATAATTCATAATTGATTGTTAAAAATAATTTCTCGTTAATATTATTAACCTAATCTTAAACTTTATTTGTAAATTACTTATTATTTCTACTCAAAAGGTATATCATTTAATAGAGTTTTAACTTTATTGGATTAATTTTGTTAGAACAAGTTACTTTTAATTTTAGGAGGTTTTCAAAATGCTTAAATTAGTAAACATAAAGAAAAATTATTATGTTGCCGATATAGTTGTTAAGGCTTTAAAAGATATAAATGTTAATTTTCGTGAAAATGAGTTTGTTTCCGTTTTAGGACCTTCGGGTTGTGGTAAAACAACTTTATTAAATTTAATTGGCGGACTTGACCAAGCAACAAATGGTGATTTAATTATTTGGGGCAAAAGCACAAAGAAATATAAAGATCGTGATTGGGATGTTTATCGTAATCATCGGATTGGTTTTGTTTTTCAAACTTATAATTTAATTCCTCATCAAACTGTTTTAGGTAACGTTGAACTTTCGTTAACGATTGCCGGGATTGATAAAGAAACAAGAATTCAAAGAGCAAAAGAAGCTCTTGATAAAGTTGGCTTAAGTGATCAATATTATAAATTTCCTAATCAATTATCAGGTGGCCAAAGTCAAAGAGTCGCAATAGCTAGGGCGTTAGTTAATAATCCAGAAATTTTACTTGCTGATGAACCTACCGGCGCTCTTGATACAAAAACAAGTAAGCAAATCCTCGATTTAATACGCGAAATCGCTAAAGAACGTTTAGTTATTATGGTAACGCATAACTCAGATTTAGCTGAAGAGTATTCAACGCGCATTATTAAACTTCTTGATGGAGAATTAATTGATGATTCAAATCCTTTTAAAAGTGAGGATGAAGAAAAACAAACGAAAGTCGCACTTCTTAAAATGGAAGAAGAACTTAAAGAAGAAAGCATAACGAAAAAGAAAGAAAAAGCAAAAATGTCTTTTTTAACAGCTTTTCGCCTATCAATGCAAAATATTTTTACGAAAAAAAGTCGCACCGCGATGACGGCAATTGCCGGTAGTATTGGCATTATTGGTGTTTCTCTTGTCTTAAGTGTTTCAATTGGCATTCAACGCTTTATTGATGATATGCAAAACGATATGCTCGCGGGTAATCCGATTCAAATAACACAATCGGCTTTTGATATAAACTCAATTAGTAATTTTACAACGAGCGAGCAAAAAGAAATTATTCAAAAAGGTGATTATGTCAACGTCGATAAGATGATTGGTGAACTTAATGAACGTTTAAAAACAATGGATGATTTTATGGTCGAAAATAAAATTAACCAAGATTATATAACTTATGTTAATGACTTACCACAAGAGTATTACTCAGCAATTCATCATAAATATGGTATTGATGTGGCAAATAGTTTTTATACTGATTTTTATTCTCAAGTAAACCTTCTAGGCCAAAGAACTTCAATTACAGGTATTAAGTCAGCATATGGTTCAATCTTAGAAAACATTGAAGGCTTTGAACAATTCGCCCCTTTAGTTGGAATGCTAAATAATCCCTTTGCGCAAGCTCCTGAAACAAGAAATCCTGTTACAGAAGAATATGTCCTGTCCCAATACGATGTCTTATACAAAAAAGAAGGCACAAACGGCATTGCTAAAGAAAGTAATGAAATTATGGTTGTTTTAGATAAAAATCGGATGATTGCTGACTTAACTTTAGGTCATATGGGTTATTACTCACAAGACGAGTTTATTAATTTAGTTGATAAGGCGATCGAAAATGATTATGATGCTAATCTTTATGATGGAGGTAAAATTGAATATGAAGATTTAGCAGCTAAACAATATTATTGGTATAAAAATGACGATATTTTTACTGAAAATGCGATTGAAAATAATCCTTTTACGTATCATCCATACGCAAGCGAAAGTTGGCAAGATGGATTAGAACTAAATATTGTTGGTATTTTAGAACCAAAAGAAAACCTTAATTATGGGATGCTATCAAGTGGCATTTATTATACAACGGCACTTGCTGAACATATTATTAATATAAATTATGAATCAGTTTTAGCTAATTATTTAAGAACAATTGAAAAAAATGAGACATTAGTTGGGACTGCTGTTATTCTTCGTAAAGGCTCGATTTTTCAAGGATTTCCTTTACCAGCAGATTATGTTCAAGTAATTAATGGAAAAGTTATTGACTTTACTTATGAGTACGTTTTAGTTGGCGAAAGTGAAATCAAAGAATCTAAAAATCTCATTGATAGTTCAAGCTCGATGCAAGGAATTATGTCGATGTTTATGGGTATGGCAAATAGTGTTTCAGTTGTTTCTTATGATATGCACGCTCTTGGGGGTAATGTCGAATCTATAATCACGCGTGACGAAGATAGTAATATTCTTGAATGGGAAGTTAGTTTAGACGAATTCAATAAGCCATTTGCTGTTTCTAAATCGATTAATATTTATCCACCTAATTTCATCCAAAAAGATAAAGTTTTAGCTTGGCTTGATGAGTGGAATGGCGAAGGCACGATTACACTTAGCACCGGCAAAGAAATTTTAAGAGAAGATCGTTTAGATATAATTTATAGCGATATGCTTTCATTAGTAATGAAAATGATTTCTAACTTATTAACAATTATTACAATTGCTTTAATTGGTTTTACCTCATTAGCGCTAATTGTTTCTAGTGTCATGATTGCAATTATTACTTATGTTTCGGTCGTTGAAAGAACAAAAGAAATTGGTGTTATTCGTTCACTTGGTGGAAGAAAACAAGACGTCTCTAATTTGTTTATTGCCGAAACATTTATTCTTGGGTCAATTTCAGGAATTATTGGTTTAGCGGTAACTTATCTTCTTTCAGGCATTATTAATTTAATTGTCGGTATTTTAGCCGACGCTCACATTGCAAGGTTCCCTTGGTGGGTCGCTCTAATTATGCTTGGTATTAGTATTGGTTTGACACTAATTTCCGGACTCGTACCTTCACAATCCGCGGCGAAAAAAGACCCTGTTGTCGCTTTAAGAACTGAATAATACCATGAGCATCTAGATAAAAAAACAAAATGTATTTTGCTATACTAAATTTATGATAAAAATTAATGAATTAGCGCCTGATTTCACGCTTAAAAATGAATTCAATGAAGATGTATGTTTATCTTCTTTTCGTGGACAAAAAGTTATCCTTTATTTTTATCCTAAAGACTTCACTAGCGGTTGCACCGTTCAAGCCATATGTTTTTCTAAACATAACGATGAGTTTAATAAATTAGGTTATAAAGTAATTGGTGTTTCAAAAGATACAGTCGCCTCGCATAGTCGTTTTATTTTAAAACAAAACTTAAACTTTATGCTTTTATCTGATCCAACTCGTCAAGTTTTAGAAACTTATGGAGTCGTTAAAGAAAAGACGATGTATGGTAAAAAAGTAAAAGGGACAAGAAGGACAACGTTTATTATTAATGAAGAAGGTTTAATTAGTGATATTTTTTACGATGTTGATCCTAAAACTAGTACAAAAGAACTACTTGCGTATTTAAGTTCAAATAAATAAACTTTAGCAATTTAAATATGAAAATACTGTTTTCTTTTTTAATTATTTCTTGAAACATTTATATAATAAAGCTTAGAATTGATTAGTGGTGTGCGCTTGTAGCTCCAGATGGATAGAGCACCATCCTCCTAAGATGGGTGTCGGACGTTCGAATCGTCCCGAGCGCGCCATTTTCTTTTTAATAAATAATATAAAAACAATTTCGATTGTAGTCGAAATAAAACGTAAAAACGCAAAGAGTTTCGAGTATAGTCGAAATTGATAGTTTGCTAAATTACAAAAAAAGACATAAATTAAAAGTGGTATAAAAATAAAAGGAAAATAAATGAATTTAAAATGGTGGCAAAAAGCAGTTGGTTATATTATTTATCCGCGGTCTTTTAAAGATACAAATGATGATGGAGTAGGCGACTTGAAAGGTATTATCTCTAAGCTTGATTACTTAAAAGAACTAGGTGTTGACTTACTATGGATTTGTCCGTTTTTTGCTTCACCAATGGATGATAATGGTTATGATGTTTCTAATTATTATGAAATCGATCCTCTATTTGGAACAAACGAAGATTTTGATTTGCTTATTAAAGAAGCTCACGCACGCAATATTAGAGTTATTGTTGATTTCGTATTAAATCATACAAGTGATGAACATGAATGGTTTAAAAAAGCTCAAAAAGATAAAAACTCACTTGAACGTGATTATTACTTCTTTCAGCCTCCTAAAAAAGTAAATAACAAACTAGTGCCTCCGAATAATTGGAAAGGATTTTTTTCGACTTCAGCATGGACTTATGATGAATTGAGTGAACAATATTATTTACATATTTTTTCAAAAAAGATGCCAGATGTTAATTGGGCCAATCCTTCTTTAAGACAAAAGTATTATGAGATAGCAAGATTTTATCTTAATAAAGGTGTTGATGGATTTCGTTTAGACGCCCTTGCACATTTAGCTAAAGATTTAACATTTTCTGATTCAACATATGAAGTTGATCAAAACGGTTTAGTTTTAGATACAACAAAGTTTTCTAACCGTAAAGAACTTTTTGATTATATGGATGAATTTAAAAAAGAGGTCTTTAATCATTATGAGATTGTAACTATCGGAGAAGTCGGAGGGCAAGTAAGTCCTAAACAATCACTACGCCTAACGAATTATAAAAATGGTTCGATTAATATAGTCTTTAATTTTGATACAGTTTGGCAAAACGGTGCTTATGGTAGTGTTGAAAAAAGCGATGAAGAAATCGTTACTGATGTTCTTAGTTTAAAGAAAAATTTAATGCGTTGGTATAACGCTACTTATCAAAAAGCCTGGCTACCTCTATATTGGTCTAATCACGATCATCCACGAGTCTTATCGCAATATGGAAGTATTAAATATCGTAATGAATCAGCCAAGATGCTTATTACTGTTTTACTCTTTTTATATGGAACGCCTTTTATTCATTATGGTGATGAAATTGGCATGTCAAATGTAACTTATGAAAAATTAAGTGACTTTGATGACGTTAATAACAAGAACTATATAAAAGAAAATAAAGGTCGATATGATGAGAAAACTCTACTGCGTTTTTTAAGAAGAACATCACGCGTTAACGCTCGGACACCAATGCAGTGGGACGATACAATTCATGGTGGTTTTTCTAACGTCCCGCCTTTAACTAAAATTAATAGTAACTACAAAGAAGTAAATGTCAAAAACAATGAAAATAACCCAGATTCGATATTAAATTACTACAAAAGAGCGATTAAATTACGAAAAAATGAAAAAATTCAACAAAGTGTTTTGCTTGGAAAACTTACTTTAATCGATGAATTAAATCCTGATTTATTGAACTTTAAACATGACGGGGATGTTAAGATTTTATGTCTAGCAAACTTTCGTGATTACGAAGTGAAATATAAATTAAGACATAAAATGGAACGTCTATTACTCCATAATTATCAAGACCAAAAAGAAGAAAAAGGTGAATTAATTTTAAGACCTTTTGAATGTTATTTATTTGAAATAAAATAATAAAATTACTTTGTGCATGATGCACTATGTAGACAAAATTAAATATGATAAACTTTTTTATGGAGGGCTTTAAAAGATGAAAAAAGAAACAAAAAAAGAAGTAACTACAGGTGAAGTTATTGTTAGTAAACCCGAAGATTTAAGTTATGTTTCCTTACGGGGAATTGATAAGGTTTATGACAATAAGGTTCAAGCTGTTTTTGATTTTAATTTAGATATTGCTAAAAAAGAATTTGTCGTTTTTGTTGGCCCATCAGGTTGTGGTAAATCAACTACTTTAAGAATGATTGCCGGCTTAGAAGAAATTACGGCTGGTGAGCTTTGGATTGATGGCGAATATTCAAATGATCGCGCTCCTAAAGACCGTGATATTGCGATGGTTTTCCAAAGTTATGCGCTTTACCCGCACATGTCTGTTTATGACAATATGGCGTTTGGTTTAAAAATTAGACGCTTCCCACAAGCTGAAATTGATCGTCGCGTTAAAGAAGCAGCCCGCATTTTAGAAATCGAAGAATTATTACAAAGAAAACCAAAAGCTCTCTCTGGTGGCCAAAGACAACGTGTCGCGTTAGGACGAGCAATTGTTCGTAATGCAAAAGTTTTCTTAATGGACGAACCTCTTTCTAACTTAGATGCGAAGCTTCGTGTGCAAATGAGAAGTGAAATTATTAAACTTCATGAAGAACTTGGTGCGACAACAATTTATGTTACACATGATCAAACCGAAGCAATGACGATGGCAACACGTATTGTTGTTATGAAAGCTGGTTATATTCAACAAGTTGGTTCGCCTCTTGAAATTTATAATAATCCTGCCAATTTATTTGTTGCTAGTTTTATTGGCTCACCTGCTATGAACTTTATTGATGCAACATTAAATAAAGGTGTTTTAACTTTGTCTAATGGTAAGAAAGTTAAATTAGACGATAAACAATTAACTGCTCTAGATGAGTTTGTCGCGCATGAAGGTAAACTTCTTAGACGACAAATCGATGAACTTAATGATGAATTAGCTTTAAAAACTAAAGAAGATCCCGCTCTTAAAGAAAAGATTGAAAAACTTGAAGAGCACCTTGCTTCTTTAGGTAAGAAAATGGATATCGTGTTCGGTATTCGTCCTGAAGATATTTTTGAAGCAACGCCTGAAAATAAAGAAAAACATCAAAGCGATGTTTACCAAATACAAGTTAGTGTTGCTGAACTTCTTGGTCATGAATATTATGTTCACGCTTTATTTGGCACAAATAATATTGTTGCCAAAATTCCTAGTGAACGCGCAATTAATATTCACGATAAACTAAATCTAGTTTTTGATTTAACAAAAGTTCACCTTTTTGACAAAAATTCAACGAAGCGGATTTATTAAAATATTAGCTGTTAAATTATTTAAAGCGACCTTGCTTTTATCATATTGATAATAAAAATCTTTTTCATTATAATTAAACTATGTTAAACGCTAATTACTAACATGCAGCAAAGTGCTAATGTTTTTTTGCTGCTAAAAAAGAAAGGAGGGTAATTAATGTTTTTCAAGAAAAGGAATTTTTTATTTCTTGCTGTCGCCATGCTAGCTGTTCCACTTGTAGCATGTGATCCAGCTGATTCTGGTGTTAAGCTCAAAGTTTGGGCCCCGACCGAAGATAAGGCTGTTATGGAACATATTATTTCGGAATTTAATAAAACCGAAGAAGGCAAAGGTGTTTCAATTGAGCTAAAACACGTTAAAGAAGGTGACGTTAGAACCGAACTTACGAAAGACGCTGAAGCTGCTGCTGACGTATTTGCACTCGTTGATGATAACTTAACTGAGCTTGTCAAAACGAATAATCTTTTAGAACTTAAAGGTCAAATTAAAACCGACGCCATTGCTGCTAGTATTGATTGGACAGTTGATGCCGCAACTAGAGATGGTAAACTTTATGGTTTCCCACAAACATCAGATAACACTTATTTCCTTTGGTATAACAAAGCCTTAGTTGATGCAACTGATATTGCAACGCTTGAAGGTTTACTTGCCAAAGCTAAATCCTTAGGGAAAAACGTTGAATATGATATACCAAATGCCTGGCAAGGTACGAGCCTATATCTTGGTGGAGGTGGCACAATTAGTGTTACCCCAGCTGCCCAAGCTGGCGATCCAGATATACAAAATTGTAACTACGATTCTGCAGGTGTCGTCGACATCGTTGAAAAAGCTTACACATTAAAAGGCGGGGCGAATGGCTCTGCTTGGACTGCCAACGACAACGTCGTTGCTGGTATGACTGCCGCAACTCCAACCGTTGTTGCTGGTGTTGGTGGAACTTGGCAATATGAAGAACTCTTAGAGGCTCTTGGAGATGATTTAGGCGCAGCCAAATTACCAACTCTTGATGGTAAGCAACTTGGTTCTTTCCGTTCAGCCAAATTAGTTTCTGTTAAAGCTAATACAAAATATCCAAACGAAGCTCTTGCTTTTGCTAAATTTTCAACTAGCTACGATTCACAAAAACATCGTTTTGAACAACGTGGAATCGGCCCAGCTAATAAAGTTGCTAGTGAATTACCAGCTGTTAACGCTAGTGTTATGCTTGCTGCAGTTAATGCTCAAAACGAATTTGGTGTTAACCAAGCAACAGCCGTTACTGGCGGTTATTGGGATCCAGTTGGCGCTATTGGAAAAATGATTATGGATCAAGATTGGGATCCATATGATGGCGCAGCTAGTGCTCTTGCTGCTGCTGTTAGTCAAATGAATCAATAGTTTAGACGAATTAAAGGCAGGGTTTCGGCCCTGCCTTTTCAAACTACAAGCGAGGTTAAAAAATGAAAAAGAAAACAAAAATTAATGAGAAAGAACTTCTTCTTAAAGAAGAAGGGGGCCACTTAAATTTTGCAAACGTTTCGGCATTAGCTAATGTTGATGTTCAACCGGTTGGAAAATTTAAAACATTTTTACTAGGCCTTTTAAATACTCTTTTAAAATCATTAATTTGGCTTGGTGCTTTTTTACTTGATATTTTAAAAGCTTTCGCTAACATCTTTGTTAGCTTGTATAAAGGTATTGTCTTTTTAATTAAACGCTTTGTTTCTTTTTTCAAAAAACATATACGTCATTTTTATGAAGTTGACCGTAATGGTAAAACATCTTATTTTATTATGGGCTTTTCAAGTATCAAAAGCGGTCAAATTGTTAATGGCATTTTTTATATGCTTGTTCAAGTTGGTTTTATTCTTTTTATGGTCTTTTTTGGTTGGGTCAATTTATGGAAATTAACGGGACCAGGTTTAATTCCTTTTACACCTCCAGGCGTTGATGAAGAAACAGGATTATATACAGCTGGAGTCGAAGGTGATAGTTCGATTAAATGTCTTCTTTATGGCCTACTTACCGTTATTCTTATTTTTGTCTTTATCTACTTATATATTCGTAATTTAAACACGGCCTCGCATAATGACAAAATTGTTCATGGGCCAAAATATGTTGATGCATACGAAGATCAAATTAATTTTATTGAAAAGATTAATGAAAATATTTATTTGATTTCAAATAAAGGAGATGAAAAAGCTAAGCGCATACGCTTTTTATCAAAAAGAAAACGTTACAAAGTTTTATTAGAAAATGGTTATGAGACCTTATCAGCGCGCTTTATTAATTATTTGTCTTTAAAGAAATTAGTAAACGCACCTCATGAAGTTTTAGATGAAGCAAAATTTAATTTAAATAAGTTTCATCAAATTTATGATCGCTATAATGTTTTTAATGATGTCAATAAGGCGATTAATCATCTTCTTTTTGCCTATGAAAATAGCGAACTTGTCTTAGATGCGATTTATGCTCGAGATGAACTTTCAAAACGTAATAATTTAAGTTCAATTGATGAAAAAAAGCGGATTAAGAAAAAAGAAGCTATTACGCGTATCGTTGGTGCTTTAAATGTTGAAGGACATATTGCTGAAACAATTTTTGATTTAGGTCTACATAATAAAAAAATTACAAAAGAAGCACATCAAAAAAAATATGATCGTCTTGTTTTAAATTCAAAGGCATTTAATGAACGTTATGCAAATAAATATTATGGACAAACATCAACGTTTAAAAAACAAACGCAGGCGTTATTTAATGAAAACTTTGCAACAACGGTTTTATTTTTACCAGTTACTTTTGCAACAATCTTAGTTATTATTCCTTTAGCCTTTACAATTTTTGTTGCTTTTACAAACTTTAATGGCGCCAACTCAGGTTTAAATTTATTTAAATGGGTTGGCTTTGATAACTTTATAACCCTCTTTGCTGGTAAAGGCGCAAATGAAATGATGTCAAGGACGATTTGGACATTATTAAGTTGGACACTTATTTGGGCCTTTTTTGCAACTTTCTTAAATTATGTTTTAGGAATGATTTTAGCTTTATTAATTAATCGTAAAGGTATTAAACTTAAAAAACTCTGGCGGACCATTTTTGTTGTTACAATTGCTGTTCCTCAATTTGTTAGCCTGCTAGCGATGTCAAAAATTCTTGGTGATTATGGACCGCTTAATGAATTTTTGATGACGACGTTCAATTTAGCTAAACCAATTAAGTTTTTAAGTGATGGAAATATCGCTAAATTTACTGTCATTATCGTTAACTGTTGGGTTGGTGTTCCTTATACGATGCTTATTACAAGTGGCATTTTAATGAATATTCCTGAAGATTTATATGAATCAGCACGGATTGATGGAGCAGGCCCATTTACCCAATTTATTAAAATTACTTTACCTTATATGCTTTTTGTAACAGGGCCATATCTAATTACCCAATTCATTGGTAATATTAATAACTTTAACGTTATTTTCTTCCTAACCGGCTCACAACCTAACAAGTTATACTTATATAACGCAAATGACACAGACTTATTAATTACTTGGTTATATAAAATTACAACTGGCAGTGGTAACCAATATAACGTCGCCTCAACGCTTGGTATCTTTATCTTTGCGATTTCGGCCTTTTTATCACTAATTATGTACGCCCGAATTGGTTCGGTGCAAAAAGAGGAGGACTTCCAATAATGAGAGCAAGAAAAATTATTGCCAATCTTTTTATTTATTTAATTTTAATTGTTATGTCAATTATTTGGTTACTACCAATTGTTTGGCTTATCTTACAATCATTTTCTGGTGAGCCAGGGTATAACTCTATTTATCGTCTCGTCCCTCTAACTTTTTCTTTTGATAATTATAAAGCTCTTTTTTCTACAGTTGGCTTTAATCATTTATTTAGTGGTAATGCTCCAACTGGCTCTATTTCTTATAGTGATTATTATGCTGTTTGGTTTTTTAATACCCTCGTCGTTAGTTTAGTTACTTCGCTTGTTTCAACAATTTTAGTTTTATGTACGTCTTATGCCTTTTCGCGTTTACGCTTTAAAGCTCGTCAACCGATGATGAAATTCATTCTTGTTTTAGGAATGTTTCCTGGCTTTTTAAGTATGATTATTTTATATCAAATCTTGGCCCTAGTTGGTCTTAAGCAAAGTCTTTTTGGTTTAATTCTTTGTTATGTTGGTGGGGCAGGAATGGGATATTTTATATCCAAAGGTTTTTTTGATACAATTTCTCGTTCAATTGATGAGGCAGCGATGATTGATGGAGCCTCACGTTTTCAAATTTTCTATATGATTATTATGCCCCTTGCTAAACCAATTATTGTTTATACAATTCTTACAGCCTTTATGGGCCCGTGGGGTGATTATATTTTATCTAGTTATATTTTAGGTGATGCGATGCAACATTATACTGTTTCAGTTGGTTTATATAAAATGATAGCCCAACAGCAAGATATGGCTCTTTATTGGAAACAATTTGCTGCTGGTAGTGTTTTAGTTGCTGTACCTATTTCTATTTTATTTATTATTATGCAAAAGTTTTATGTTAGCGGTGTAACTGGCGGTGCGGTTAAGGGCTAATGAAAAAACGTTTTTTTAGTTTTTTATTTATTACTTTTCTTTCTTTATCTTGCCATCCAAATCAAACGAATAATTATCCATTAGATCCTGACGTAACTAACGTTAACGGCTCAGTTTTTTATGAAATCTTTGTTGGCTCTTTTTGTGATTCTAATCATGATGGAGTAGGTGATTTAAGAGGGATTGCTTCAAAACTTGATTATCTTGAAGACTTAGGTATTAAAGGTTTATGGTTAACGCCAATTCATCCAAGCGATACTTACCATAAGTATGATGTTAAAGATTATTTAGCAATTGAAAAAGAATTCGGTACCTTAGATGACTTTGATTATTTAATTAGCGAAGCAAATAAAAGACATATCGATATTATTCTTGATTTAGTTATTAATCATTCAAGCTCAAATCACGAGTGGTTTAAAGACGCTGAAAAAGATAAGCGTGATAATGTTTTAGATCCAACAAGCAAACGCTTTTATTACAATTGGTCAGATACACAGCAAAAAGGATATCGTTATTCAAATGTTGCTCAAAGTTATTATGAAGGTCAATTTGATACATCGATGCCTGATTTAAACTTAGATAATGAATATGTCATAAATGAAATAGAAAACATTATTAACTTTTGGCTTAATCGCGGTGTTAAAGGTTTTCGCCTTGACGCGGTGACAAGCTTCTTTAGTGGCAAAAGTTCAAAAAACATTGCTTTTTTAACTTATTTAAATGATTACATTAAAAGCCAAAAAGAAGATGCTTTTATTATCGGCGAAGCTTGGGAAGAAATGACGAATGTTTTATATAATTATGCTAGTTCAGGGATGCACTTTTTTAATTTCCCAATGGCAGAAGTAAATCCAAAAAGTGTTGGCCTTAGTGTTATTCAGCAAACCGGCAATAACTTTGCTAGAGCTTTAGTTGCTAGTGAAGTCGCCTTAAAAGAAAGATCGACGACATCAAAAAACGCACTTATTTTATCAAACCATGATATGGATCGATCAGGTGGATATCTAAAAGATGAAAAAGCTAAGATTGCTGCGAGTGCTTATTTATTAACACCTGGATATCCTTTTATGTATTATGGTGAAGAAATTGGTTTAAAAGGTAGTAGGGGTGGAGCAAATACTGACGCTAATCGTCGCTTACCAATGATTTGGTTAGAAAAAGATACAAGCGAACAAACGAATAATCCACCTGGGACAACTTATGATTTTTCTTTACAAGTAAGTAAAGGTGCTTTTGATTTATTAAACGTACCAAATTCACTTTTAAATCATTATAAAAAAGTTATTAATTTAAGAAATAAATATCCTATTTTTCATGACGGTTTATATTACCATTATCAACTACACGATAATATACATTTAGCGATGTTTAAAATCGAAAAAGACGAAGATATTATTTATTTAATTCATAATTTTAGCGATCATCAAATTGAGGCAAATATTAATATGTCAAATTTAGAAATTATTGATGAAATTAAAACGATGCAAAAACCTGCATCTTTAAATCAAGATTTATTAACACTTGAAGCTTATAGCTCAGTCATCTTAAAATAAAAAAAGGAGTCAAACTTTATGAAACTTAACAAATTATTAATTTTACTTAGTGCGTTATTTGTTTTATCGTCTTGTGATCCAGTTATTACTGATCCAACAGATAGTCCAACTGATACAATAAGTGATCCAATTGATGGTGATGATGATGAAGAACTTGAAGGTATTGTTATTCCTGATGATATTACAATTCGTTATCATCGTGATGATAGTGCTTACGCTAATTTACGTTATTGGATTTGGGCAGGCGGTAAACCTGGTGTTGAACTTGCTCCTGATGGAATTGATGACTTTGGCATGCATATTACTTTACATCCAAAAGCTGACTTTCCTAAGCACACAACTTTTTATTTTATTATTAAAGTCCAAGCAACATGGGCAGGTCAATCAACGGATACGGAAATTAAATATGAAGATTTTCATCCAACAAAAGTTGGCGATAAAAACGTTTTAGAAGTTTGGTCAATTCCTGGTTCAGGCGGAATGATTGAAGTTTATTCACAAAGAAGTGACGCTGAAGGTGATCGGATTTATGAAGCTTATTTAAATACTGACTGGATGTCAATTCACGTCGATACGGTTGGTTTAGAAACACCAGTTGTCACTAATTATGTTTTGTACGGATTTACAAAACTCTATTTTGACTACGATAAAATTTTACAATATACAATTCGTGAAAACTTTCGTGTTACGATTGGCTCGCCCGGGACTGACTCTTTTGATATTCCTTTACCTAGTGTTGCCCAGCCGCATATTAATTACTATCTTGAGGCAACATTTCAAAGCGCGCCGAGTAAAGTTAGAGGCCGTAATGTTTCTTTTGAAAAAATATATGAAACAAATCTTTTTAAAACACAATATACATATGATGGTAATGATTTAGGTCCTAAATATACTAGTGATT
>JAAYJX010000037.1 GCA_012522695.1 Erysipelotrichia bacterium | reverse complement strand
GCCCTAGTTGTAAAAACATCAAAAGAACACCGTCGGTTTTTTACTTTAAAAGTAATTTCAGCACCTTCAGATTTGCCAATCCAATTAATTTGCATCTCTTTAGTTGAATTTGGCCAATCAACTTCTTCTAAATCATTTAATAGTCTTTCAGCGTAATTTGTAATTTTTAAAAGCCATTGCCGCATCGGTAGACGAATAACGTCATAACCACCACGTTCACTTTTACCATCAATAACTTCTTCATTAGCTAAAACCGTTCCTAAGGCCGGACAAAAATTAACAGGTATATGATCAAGGTAAGCTAAATCATGTTCATAAAGTTTTAAAAAGATCCACTGCGTCCAACGATAATAATTTGGATCAGTTGTATTAACTTCTCTAGAAAAATCATAACTTAGCCCGATAGCCTTAATTTGCTGACGAAAAGTATTAATATTTTTTTCTGTAAAATGATTGGGGTGAGCGTTTTTACTTAAAGCATAATGTTCAGCCGGCAAACCAAAAGCATCCCAACCAATTGGATGTAAAACATTAAACCCCTGCATCCGTTTCATCCGTGCGATAACGTCACTTGCCGTATATCCACGTGGATGTCCGACATGAAGTCCTTCCGCACTTGGATAAGGAAACATATCTAAAATATAATATTTAGGTTTAGAAAAATCATATATGTCAGTTTTAAATGCTTTTTCACTTTCCCAACGATAAGCCCATTTTGGCTCAATTTTTAAATGATCATATTTCATTAAATTATTCCTTAATTGTTTCGCGATAAAGATGGAGATAACTTTCAGCTGATAAAAACCAAGTCCGATCGAGTTTCATCGCGTTTCTTCTTAATTTAAGAAGCAACTTCTTATTTTCGTATATTTTAAGGGCTAAATCAAGACCATATTGCATCGCGCCTTCATTAAAATGAATAAACCCAATCCCGTTTGCGTCAATCGTATTTTCGTTTTCATAGCCAATAACTGTATCTTTTAAACCACCTGTATAACGGACAATTGGTAAAGTGCCATAACGTTGCGCAATCATTTGCCCAATCCCACAAGGTTCAAATAAAGAAGGCATTAAAAAGAAATCACTACCCGCATAAATTAAGTGAGCTAGCTCATTATTATAACCAATGTAAATACCAACATCTTGGGGGAAATCTCTTCTTAAATGTTCAATTTGCTGTTCTAATTCGTATTCCCCTGAACCTAAGATAATTAAAACCCCACCTTGACGAATTAGTGAACGAGCGCGCGATAAAATTAAACTAATGCCTTTTTGCCAAGTTAGACGACTTACTAAGCCAAAGACAGGTTTATCACTAAGTGGTAGATGAAACTTTTCAAGAAGGGCTTTTTTGTTTAAGCTTTTGCCACTTGTTACTGTTAGACGGTCATAAAGATGAGGTAAATAAAGATTTTCACTTGGATTAAATTCTTCATAATCAAGACCATTTAAAATTCCAACAAAATCATCACGCCTTAATTCTAAGACACTACTTAAACCATGTTCGCTATATGGATCAAGAAGTTCATCACGGTGTGTATAAGAAACAGTTGTAATTTTATTTGAAGACATAATTGCCGCCTTAAGTGAAGAAACATTATTTTCATAACGTACTTCACCATTATCAAATAAATAATCAGGCAAACTATATAAATTCCCTAAAAAGTATTTATCAAAAAGACCCTTAAAGGCCGGATTATGAATTGTTAAAATAAATTTAAAATTTTTAAAAAAAGGATTATTTTTTTCTTGTTCTTTAATAAGTGTTGGCAAAAGTCCAGGTTGCCAATCATGAAGATGAACGATATCAGCTTTAAAGTTCAGTACTTTAAATGCCTCTTTTACGCTTAAAGTAAAAAAGGCAAAGCGTTCGGTGTCATCATCATAACCATAAATATTATCACGGAAAAAATAATAATCGTTTTGTAAAAAATAATAAACAATCCCATCAACATAAGCGCGAAAAATTTGCACTTGTTGACTTCGCCAGCTCATATGAATTTGAAACTTTGCAATGAATTGTAAGTCTTTTTCATATTTTAAAGATATTTGCTTATATAAGGGCATAAACAAAATAACTTCTTGTCCTAAAATAACTAATTCTTTTGATAAAGAAAAAGTAACGTCAGCTAATCCTCCACTTTTAACAAAAGGATTTGCTTCGCTTGTAACCATTGCAATTTTCATTTAAGTTTTCTTTCCTTGTTCAACATATGTTGGTGCCTTTTGTTCACCTTCAATTTTAACGCTGTTAAAAAGGCGACAATATTTATCAACAACTGCATAATTAATCGAGGTATTTTCACCAACAATCGTATCAGATAAAATAATTGAGTTTTTAACGACCGCCCCTTTTAAAACTTGAACATTACGGGCAATCACGGAATTTTCAACCCGTCCTTCGATGTAAGCACCATTGGCAATAAAACTATTACGAACATGTGCTTTAGAAGAATATAAGGCTGGTGTCGTATCTCTTGTTAAAGTATAAAGAGGCCAATCTTTTAAAAAGACTTGATGTGCATAACGATAATCTAAAATTTCTTGAGAAAAATTATAATAATCTTCAAGTGAAGCAAAAGAACGGACATAGCCAATATGGGCAATCGCATGAATTTTATATAATTTACCATTAAATCTTTTAATTGCATCTTCAATTGTTGCGTTAGTTTTAACTTTTTGAATTTCTTCTAAAATTTCAAAGAAAAGGTCGCGATTAATAATATATGTTTCTAAAGAAACGAAAGCTTCTTTTTGTTCTTTTTGGTTTTTCTTAAAAGTGCGGACATAATCTTCTTTTAAAAAAACTAAATCATGCGTTAGAAAAGTTTTTGTCGCATTATTTACTTTCGCGTAAATTAAACTAACTTTTTCACCACGTCGAACGTGTTCATTAATTAAAGGGACAAAGTCAATTTTACAAACGACATGTGTTGGTTGAATAACAATGTAATCGGCTTTTGATTCAAAAAAGACCCAGTCGTTTTTAAGTAAGTTATTTAAATCAGTATTTTTCATTTCTTTATTATGGGCCGATTCATTAAACATAATCGTATGACGTCCGATTTTTGTATTAAGTGTAAATGATTGCATTGAACCTAAATGTTTTAAAACACTGCGCAAATGGTTTTTAACTAAAATACCAACTTCATCAATGCCTGAATTTGAAAAATTAGATAAAGGAAAATCCATAAAAGCATAACGACCCATAAAAGAAGCCGCACCAATGCTACGTGATTTTGTTAGAGGCCCTAATTCTGGTGCACTATGTAAATTTAAAATGCCAAAAACTTTATGTGCCATTATCTTTTTCTCCTATTCGTTACTAAGATGACTTCTTCACCATCTAAATTAATTTCTTCACCTTGAGAAATAGTTGTTTCAGGTGCAACAATTGCATTATCGACTTTAGCGTTAGCGCGTATTTTTACACCCGGCATTAAAACCGAATTTTTCACAATTGCGCCTTCAGCAACAACAACTTCGTTAGAAATAACACATCTTTCAACTTCTCCTAAAATAATAGCGCCCTGATTAATAAGTGAATTTTTAACTTTCGCTTTTTTACCAATATATTGAGGATGTGAATGAGTATCTTCAGAATAAATAGCGTTTTTACCTTTAATAACACTAATAGTGTCTGGGTGTTTATTAAGAAGTAATTCCATATTCGCTTCATGTAAACTTGCAATCGTACCAACGTCCTTCCAATAACCATCAAAAACATAAGCATGAAGCTTTTTTCTCCCTTTTAGCATCATCGGGATTATATCTTTACCAAAATCATGCGAAGAATCAGCTTTCCGTGCATCACGAACAAGAGCGTTACGTAAAACTTTGTAAGTAAAAATATAAACACCCATTGAGGCTAAATTAGAAATTGGATTTCTTGGTTTTTCTTGAAACTCAACAATTGAGCCACTTTCATCAGTTACTAAAATACCAAAACGCGAAGCTTCTTTTGGGTCAACTTCAATTACGCTAATCGTACAATCAGAACTTCTTGCAATATGTTGTTCTAACATTTTTTTATAACTCGTTTGATAAATATGATCACCAGACAAAATTAAAACATATTTTGGTTTTAAAGAATCTAAAAAATCTAAATTACGAAAAATAGCATCAGCCGTTCCTTTATACCAACTTAAACCTTCTTCAGTTTGCCGTGGGTGAAGGGTCGTTGTTAAAGAGCGAACACCATTTAAACCCCATTTTTCTCCATTGCCAATATATGAATCTAAAACAACCGACTCATATTGAGTTAAAACACCAACACGATCAATCCCAGAATTCGCACAATTTGATAAGGGAAAATCAATAATGCGATACTTACCGCCATAACTAACAGCAGGTTTTGCAATTTTGCGTGTTAAAGCTTCTAGACGCGTCCCTTTACCGCCAGCTAGGATCATCGCAACAATTTGATTGTTCATCTTTTTACCTCAAAATTAAAAATCTTAACTCTTTATTTATGATTTTAGCATATATAACTTTATATATGTAGTCTCGTATTGTTTGAATTTCAAATT
>JAAYJX010000036.1 GCA_012522695.1 Erysipelotrichia bacterium | reverse complement strand
TTTTTGGACGAAAAGAAAGGGCTAATCGTTCAACTTCTTCATAATTTATCATCTCCGTTTTTTCATCAACTCCATAAAATTGAATTTGATAATCTTCACCGGAAAAAGACATTGAATGACCATGGGTCAAATGGCCACCATCACTTAAATTCATACTTAAAATACGGTCTTGATAATTCAAAAGAGCACGATAAACAGCCATGTTTGCTTGTGAGCCTGAATGAGGTTGGACGTTTGCGTATTTAACATCAAATAGTTTTTGTAATCTTTCAATAGCGAGATTTTCGGCCATATCGACATATTCACAGCCACCATAATAACGACGTCCAGGATAACCTTCAGCGTATTTATTTGTCATAATCGACCCTTGTGCTTCTAAAACAGCTAGAGAAACAAAATTCTCACTAGCAATTAATTCTATATTTTCGATTTGTCGTTTTTTTTCTAATTCAATTGCTTGATAAATTTGTTCATCAATAATTTTTAATTTGCTCATATTATCACTTCCTTTACATTAAAAATATACTCTAATTCTATTAAACTATAAACTTTATTGCGATAAATTGTTTGAATTAAATGAAAAAATACGAAACTTTATCTTAAAAGATAGTATTGAAAGTAAAAACGTCTAAAATAAATAGTGAGGTAAGGAAAATGATTAAACAACTAGTAGACAAACAACGAGAATATTATCTTAAAGGTTTAACAAGGCCATACGAAACAAGAAGACAAAATTTATTAAAACTAAAAAAAGTTATAATCGATAATCAAGAAAATATTTATGAGGCCTTTTTAAATGACTTTAATAAAACTAAATTCGATGTTATATCAACCGAACTTTCTTTAGTTATTCATGAAATTCACTTTATGCTTAAAAATTTAAAAAGGTTAATGAAACCAGAAAAGATTTGTTCAAACTTAATAAACTTTCCATCAAGAGGTTATATTTTTAAAGAACCTTATGGGGTAACACTAGTCATGGCCCCTTGGAATTATCCTTTGCAATTATCTTTACTCCCGGTTGTTGCTTCACTTGCAGCGGGTAACACGGTTATTTTAAAACCTTCAAATTATGCAGAAAACGTCGCAAATGTTTTAAAGAAAATTGCCGATGAATTTGCTCCTGAATTATTTAGCGTTGTTTTAGGCGGTCGCGAAGAAAACCAAACATTGCTTGACCAAAAATTTGACTTCATCTTTTTTACAGGTGGCAGCGTTGTCGGTCGCATCGTATTAGAAAAAGCAAGTGTCCATCTAACACCTGTTGTTTTAGAACTAGGTGGCAAATCTCCATGTGTTGTTTTAGAAGATGCAGATCTTGATTTATCAGCTAAGCGCATTACGTGGGGTAAGTTTTTAAATAGCGGTCAAACATGCGTTGCTCCTGATCATATTTACGTCCATAAAAACATAAAAGAAAAATTTATCGCAAAAGTTCAAAAATATATTAAACAATTTTACTATGATGAAAGTGGGAACTTAATCAAAGAATATCCACAAATTATAAATAATAAGCACCTCGAAAGATTGCAAGGCTTAATCGATAAAAAGAAAATTGTTTGTGGAGGAAAAGCTGACTTTGTAAAACGTAATTTAGAGCCAACGGTTTTAGATAATGTTACTTATAAAGACGCTGTTATGGGTGAAGAAATATTTGGACCTATTATGCCAATTTTACCTTTTAACAATGTTAATGACATTGTTGAAATATTTAAAACTCAAGATAAGCCTTTGGCGTTTTATGTCTTTACAAAAAACACAAAATTAGCTAAAAACATTATGCAAAAAGTTAGTTTTGGTGGTGGCGCTATTAATGACACCATCATGCACTTAACACATGAAAAGCTTCCCTTTGGAGGAATCGGTCTAAGTGGCATGGGGAGCTATCATGGTAAAAAATCATTTTCTACTTTCTCACACGAAAAGAGCGTTTTAGCCAAAAAAAGGATTGAATTACCAGTAAAATATCCGCCTATTACAAAAAAGAAAACTTTGTTTTTAAAATGGTTTTTCAAAATAAAATAAAATATTTTTAGAAATTAAAGCATTTTTCTATTATTTTTTTTATTATGTGTATAAAATTTTATTAGAGGTACACATTTATGAAAACAACAAAACAATTTTTGTTCTCCTTCATCGCCCTTAGTGGGCTCTTACTTATCACTTCATGTAGTTTTGGTTCTGATCCAAGTAGTTCTACATCGCCATCAGATACAACTCCTAACACAAACATCGGTAAGA
>JAAYJX010000035.1 GCA_012522695.1 Erysipelotrichia bacterium | reverse complement strand
TATTCTTCTTTAGATGACTTTATTACTAATTCAGAAAATGAAACATTAAACGCTAATATAAAAGAAAATTTATTCTATAAAAATGATAACTATCTCCTTCAATTAGTTATTTTCTTATCTTTACTTACACCGTCAGTTTTATATTTTTATTTTAAACTTAAAAAGAAACGCCTTAATTAGTTTCTTTACTTAAAAAAAGTGTTTCAATATCTTCAACTTTTTTAATAATGTTTTTTGATAAGTTTTCTGCACCGCTTTCAGTTACTAAAACATTGTCTTCGATTCTAATCCCAATTTTTAAATCTTTAAAATATAAACCAGGCTCAACCGTTAAAACCATGCCAGGCTCAAGTGGTAAGGTGCGATCGCAAACATCGTGAACATCAAGACCTAAGTGATGAGAGACACCGTGGTAATAAACTTGCAATATATCATCACGGCTATTTATTAAACCTTTTAAGTGACATTCAGCGGCTAAATAATCAACACTAAATTTTTGAATTTCCGCAAGTGTTAAACCTGGACGAATAAAATTAATAACAGCTTCATTACAACCTAAAACAATATTATAAATGAGTTTTTGTTTATTAGAAAACTTACCATTTATTGGCAAGGTACGAGAAATATCAGCGTTATAATATGCATTTGCGGCACCAAAGTCGAGTAAAACGAGTTCGCCGTCTTCTAACATGTCTTTTGCATGAGGATAATGAAGAATAATCGCATTTTTTCCACCGGCAACAATTGTTTCAAAAGCGACTCGGCGATTATTATTATCATTAATCGTTTGGTTAATAATATTGCGAATATTATATTCATATAAACCTGGACGTAAATTTAAGATGACGTTTTTAAAAGCTAAATCTGTTATTTCAATCGCTTGCTTCATTAAATATATTTCACTAGGTGATTTAATCATTCTTAAAGAAGTTAAAAGTGGATGTAAATCAACAACTTTCATATCTGGATGTTTTGATTCAAGTTCTTTTTTTAAGTCAATAGTTGAATAACTTGGACGGATTTTTAATTCTTCCTCTAAATCAAGATATAAATGTTCAAACGCTCCAAACTCACTTTCACTACTTAAAATGTTTTCAAGTTTAGGACCAAAAGAATTATGGAATAAAACATTATGAATATCGCTTTTTTGACGAGCCTCATCTAAAGAAAGACGTAAGCCGGTCCACTTTTCTTTATTTGGATCTTTTTCATCAATAAAAAGAAAAAGATTAACTTCGCCACTCGTTTTTAAAATCATTAAAGAAGAGTTTTCTTGATCAATACCAGTTAAATAATAAAAATTACGATTAACTTCGTAAAAAAAGTTGTCGTTAGACACTTTTCGACCAAGACCACTAAAAACTAAAGCGAGTGAATTATTCGCCATTTTTTCAATAAAAAGTTTTCTTCTTAAACTAAATTCTTCGCTTTTAATCATTTGTCTACCTCAAGATAAGCTTTTTCTTTATTTTCTAAAGAAATAATATCTTCCTTTTTTAAAAGTTGTCTTAAGTAATTTGTTAAGTCGCTTTCACTTAAAACCTTAAGTTTTATTGTATCGCTAAAAGAAACATTTTCCAAACGAAAATTTTCTCTTTGTTCATCTTTTAATAATAATTCATAAGTTGAATAATCAACTTCTAAAGGATAAACATTTAAATAAGCAATTTTATATTTTTTACCTTTTTTAATAACACTATTAGCTACATTTCGATACGTTCTACTTAGACGCGCTGCCCCTAAAAGTGAACCGCCGAAATAACGGACAACGACAATTAATATTTCATTAAGCTGTTCGAACTTAATTAAATCAAGAAGTGGCTTTGAAGCTACCTTTAAAGGTTCACCAGCATCATATCCTTTTTCTAATTCGTTTATTTTATAGGCATAACAATAATGCTTAGCTTTTGGATATTTCTTTTTACTTAGTACTAATTTATCATTAACTTCCTCTAAAGAAGTAACATGAAAAAGCAATGCAATAAAATTCGATTTTAAAACGACTTCATTTTCGATGAATGTTTCTAAAAAAGTATACATCAATTTTTATAAACCGCGTTGAGTAATTAAGGCTTGAGCAATATCGTTAAAATCACTTAGCGTTGTTGGATTAGGCGTGACACCTAAATTACGTCCACCAGTAAGTATCGATCCATTTAAAGGAGGTTCAATATCTGCTAAGTAAATAATAAAAGCAAGATCTTGATCAAACATATTTGTAAAAGCATCGCTAATATCTATAGCTGTTATCATTCCATTGGGAACGATGAGATCATTTAATGAATAATGTAAAGCATTAATTGCGCTCGTAAAGCCAAGAATTTCATCTTTATCAACTAAAGTTTCATATTCATTTGTGTATAAATCAACTGGTGTATAGGCAATTCCTTCTAAATCTAAATAAGTATAGCGGCTATTTAAAATAGCATTTAATTGACCGGCAACAATTTCACTAGTTAATAAAGCCGGACCATAACCATCAACAATAAAATCAACAACAACACCATTACGATTACGGCCAAGATGAGAACTTTCAAGCGCGACTTTTAGGTGGTTTGCTCCACCATCATAATTAGCAATGTTATATAAATACATATCTTCGAAAGAAAAATAACCAGGCATTTTGTTCGTCGGTATTTGTTTTGCGGCTTCAAAAAAGGCAAGAGAGAAAAAGCCGTAATCTAAAGCAAAGCCTTCATTAAGACAATCAAATTTTCCGCCAGAATCAACGTTAACTAAATCATTAATTTTACTAAGTTTATCCTTAAGAGTAGCTCCACGAATATTTTCAGCTAGGGCCGCATCAATACTAATTGTTTCGCCCGCAACGACTTGATTAAATTCAAAACTAAATAAATTATAAAATAAAAGTGCTCCGGCTTTATAGTTCGGATCAATTTGTTTTTGATACAAGTCACTTTCAACAATAAAAGACAAGACTGGCGCTAAAGTTTTTCCTTCATTAACAAATTTAAGTGCACCTTCAAGCGTTGAGAAGTCAAAATAATCTTCTGTTGTATTATCATACATTTCTTCTAAAAGGGAAATTAAAATCGGAATATTAACGTCGCGATAACTTACTTGCCCTTGCATATAATCACCAATTTCAATTGCTTGTTTAATTTTAATTTCTTCAACTGTAAAAGCAGCGTTAGCTTTAATTTGGAAATATTGATATGGGACTTCACTTAAATTAACTTTGTAATA
>JAAYJX010000034.1 GCA_012522695.1 Erysipelotrichia bacterium | reverse complement strand
CCAAGATCTTGAAAAATAATAACTTTCGACCAGTCTAAATTTGTATGGCTTGAAAATTTAACAAACATGATTGTTTGGCTAATATCTTTTGTTGTTGCAACAGTAATAACATCAATAATAATAGTCGTTAAAATACCGATACCAAAACCTAATAAAATGGGCGTCACACGGAAAAAGCTTTTTTCTTTCGAGGCAGTTGAAATAATAACAATCGAAACTAAAGTAACAAGAGCAATTGTCCACGCTTGCCAGCCTTGCATCGAACCTGAATTATATTGCTCAATAATATTGCTATGGATGATTTTAGGTGCTAAAACCATACCAATAACGATAATAATTGGGCCAACGACAACTGGCGGAAAAAGCTTTTTGATTCTTTCCATGCCAACAAAACGAACGATAATTGATAAAAGAACATATACTAAACCAGTAATAGCAATTGCCGGGACAAGTCCGCCAACGGCCCTTTGCCAAATTTCACTACCAACAAGAGCATTGCCATTATGTATTTTCATATACGCCATAAGGCCTGGTAAATATGCAAATGAACTACCTAAAAAAACAGGTACTTTTCTTTTTGTAAGAAAATAAAATAAAATCGTTCCAAGACCAGCAGATAAAAGTGCAATCGGAACAGATAGACCAACTAGCAAGGGGACAACGACGGTTGCACCAAACATTGCAAAAACGTGTTGAAATGCCAAAACTCCGCGACGTGATGCGGCTTTTAATTTTTCTTTTTTAATCATATTAAATTTTCTCCTATAAAAAGGTTATCTTCACAATTGTATAATATTTTATTCAACTTAAGATAGTCATTCTAAATTTGGTGGCCTAATTTTTGTTTTAATGAGTACTAAGTATAAAGTCAAACCAAGACTCGCGCCAACTATCCCTTGAACGACATTTAAAGCAAGATTTATAAAAACTGGACCAATATTTTGTAAAATTAAATAGTCAGGAAGTAAATATAAAACCGCCATTAAAAGTCCACCAACAAACGGAGCAATGTAACGTAATTTGCCTTTTATTTTATGGAATAAAAAACCAACAACTAAACCTTCGGCTAATTTTATCGCAAATGTAAAAGGAGCATAAAAACCATATCCTAAAATAATGTCCACCATTAAACCACTTAATGCTCCAACAAGTCCTCCAGTTAAAGGACCAAAAAACATAGCATAAAAAATTACAAAGACATCAGTAAAATTTAAAAAACCACCACCTAAAGGCAAAGGAATAAAAACAAAGCTTGTTAATAAAACAGACCCAGCAATGCCTAAAGCAATAACGACCATTTGTAAAATTAGTCTTGATTCTTTGCTAGTCATTTTAATAAGGTAGAGGGAATTTATTAGTCAATTGAACGATTTTAGCACGTATCTTTTTTAAGGCATTTTGATCATGACGAGCTTTTAAAATTTCATCAATATAATGTGCTACTAAAATAAATTGTTCTCCTTTAAAACCGCGGCTTGTCATAGCCGGCGTTCCTAGACGAATTCCTGACGTTACCATTGGTCTTTCACTATCATTAGGAATTGTATTTTTATTACAAGTAATACCTGCATCATTTAAAACTTTTTCTGCCTCAGCACCAGTAATACCAATTGAATGTTTTAAATCAACTAAAAGCAAATGAGTATCTGTGCCATTACTTACGATACGATACCCTAATTTTTGCAATTCAGAAGCTAATACTTTTGCGTTTTTAACAACTTGTTTTGAATAATTTTTAAAATCATCATTCAAAGCTTCTTTAAACGCTACCGCTTTGGCGGCAATAACGTGCATTAGTGGACCGCCTTGAGTGCCAGGAAAAACTGTTTTATTTACTTTTTTTATAATTTCTTCATCATTACTTAAAATAATACCGCCACGAGGACCTCGTAAAGTTTTATGTGTTGTTGAACTAACAACATGAGCAAAATGACACGGGTTTTGATGAATACCACTAGCAATTAAGCCAGCGATATGAGCCATATCAACGAATAAATACGCTCCAACTAAATCAGCAATTTCCCGAAACCGTTTAAAATCTATGTTTCGTGGATACGCACTAGCGCCTGCAACAATCATTTTTGGACGAAAAGAAAGGGCTAATCGTTCAACTTCTTCATAATTTATCATCTCCGTTTTTTCATCAACTCCATAAAATTGAATTTGATAATCTTCACCAGAAAAAGACATTGAATGACCATGGGTTAAATGGCCACCATCACTTAAATTCATACTTAAAATACGGTCTTGATAATTCAAAAGAGCACGATAAACGGCCATGTTTGCTTGTTAGCCTGAATGAGGTTGAACGTTTGCGTATTTAACATCAAATAGTTTTTGTAATCTTTCAATAGCGAGATTTTCGGCCATATCGACATATTCACAGCCACCATAATAACGACGTCCAGGATAACCTTCAGCGTATTTATTT
>JAAYJX010000033.1 GCA_012522695.1 Erysipelotrichia bacterium | reverse complement strand
TTATTAATGAAAGCGGTTACATAATAGTATTTTAATATTAGTTTTTCATATATGTTTTTAAGTGAAATTTTTATATTTTTAATTTTAAATAAGTTTGAATATATAAATATGTAAGATTGTAACTCGTGTATTTTTATATACTGCATAAATATTTATTCAATTGATTATTTTCTGTCTAAAGTTAATTTGTATTTTAAAAATTTCAAACTATTTTATATCAACTTATTAGTAGGAAAATTATTTGTTTAAAGATTTAAATAAACCTTCATTTAATATTTTTGTAACTGTTTTTACGATATTATCCACATCAATTTCTTCTTGTTTTTTAGTTAAAAGGACTTGAAGACCAACAAAATTCGAAATACCCATTAGCATATAAGCAACAGTTTCTAAATCGACATCGTTTAATTCATCTTGGCTTTTTTTTAGGCTATATACATAAGATTTAGCAAAGCTCAAATAATAATCTTCAAAAATCGATCGGTCAATATAAAGTGATTCCCAAATCATCTCATACGTACGATGATATTTTAAAATAAACATTAGCCAAGCACGCACGCCCGCTTCTTCTTTTTCTTTGCGAGTAGTTAAGCCTTTAACGTGTTTGTTTAAATGTACGCGAATCTTATTTTGGAAATCTTTAACAACATGATAGTAAATTGTATATTTGTCTTTAAAATAAATGTAAATTGTTCCAACGGCAACATCTGCTTCATTGGCAATATCTGCAATTGTTGAATTGGCATAGCCTTTTTCGTAAAAAATCTTAGTAGCAGCATTAATAATTTTACGAAAAGTCGTTTGGCCTCGTTTTACTTTAGGATAAAAAACATTGTTTTCCATAAACAGTTCTTTTTAATTCTATCTTATTTAAGAAATTTTCGCACGAATATTCGCTATTTTGCTCGTATTTTTAAGAGTCTTAAAAGAATGCGATAATTTTTATATCAATGTATTGACAGAATTTATGAAAGGCCTTACAATAGTATTATGAACGACCATTCATATTTAATAATCGTCATAGTCACCGACATTTTTTCATTTACACAAATGACAAGAGGTAAAAATATAATTTAAATAAGCAAATGGCATGAAAAATAATGAATATATTATCGTTATTAAGAGTAATAAAATTGCCCCTCTTTTTAATGTGTATGATTTAGATATTGTTGATGGTATTAGTTGAATTAAATCATTTCTTAATTAAAAAATTATAAAACAAATAAAGGGAGAATGAATTATGAAAAAAGTCTACATTGTTGCCGCTAAAAGAACTGCTATTGGTTCAATGCTTGGCACTCTTAAAAGTGTTGAGGCAACTAACTTAGGAGCTGAAGTTGTTAAAGCTCTTCTTGAAGAAACAAAAGTTAAACCGGAAGACATTAGTGAAGTTATCGTTGGCAATGTTTTAGGTGCAAACTTAAAACAAGGCCCGGCTCGCCAAGTAGCAATTATAGCTGGTATTCCATTTGAAGTCCCATCTTATGCTATTAACATGGTTTGTGGCTCGGCGATGAAAGCTGTGATGAATGGCTACATGGCAATTCGTGATGGCTTTGATCAAATTGTTATTGCTGGTGGTATTGAATCCATGACACGGGCGCCATATATCGTGCCTGGGGAAGTTCGTGATGGTGTTAAAATGGGAAATTTAACACTTTTTGATCATATGCTTGCTGATGGACTACATGATTCTTTTTCGCCAATTCACATGGGCGTTACAGCAGAAAATATTGCAACTAAACATAGTTTAACAAGAGAAGAACAAGATAAATTTGCCTACGAATCACAGTTAAAAGCGATTAAAGCTGTTGATGAAGGTTTATTTGATGAAGAAATTGTTCCGATTGTCATTAAAAGTCGTAAAGGCGATATCGTTTTTGACAAAGACGAATACCCAAATCGCACAACTAATTTGGAAAAATTAGCTAAATTAAGACCCGCTTTTGTTAAAGATGGAACCGTTACAGCTGGTAACTCAAGTGGTATTAATGACGGGGCTGCTTTTTTAATGTTAGTTAGTGAAGAAGCTCTTAAAAAATATAAATTAACACCACTTGCTGAAATCGTTGGTGTTGGACAAGGCGGGGTTGATCCTAACTATATGGGATTAGGACCAGTTCCGGCGATTCATGATTTATTTAAAAGATCTGGTTATAAATTAAAAGACATGGATGTAATTGAATTAAACGAGGCATTTGCTTCGCAAAGTCTTGGCGTTATTAGGGAACTTTCAAGTGAACACGGAATGAGTGAAAAAGAAATCTTAAGTAAAACAAATTTGCAAGGTGGCGCGATTGCTTTAGGTCATCCAGTTGGTGTTAGCGGCGCACGCATTATTGTCACTCTTCTGCATATCATGAAACGACACGATTATAAATTAGGTTTAGCCTCTTTATGTATTGGTGGAGGCATGGGTACTGCGGTTATTATTAAAAAATTATAAACTATTCGAAAAGGAGAATGAAAAATGAGACTACTAGGTAAAGTCGCTGTCGTCACTGGTGGCGCAAAAGGTTTAGGCCAAGCAATGAGTGAATTATTCGCCGATCAAGGAGCAAAAGTTATTGCTGTTGATATGATGCCTTTAACGTATGAACATAAAAATGTTGAGTTTTATCAACTTAACGTCGCAGACTCTCACGCCGTTAATGAATTTGTTGAAAAAGCAATTGCAACTCACGAAAGGATTGATATTTTAGTTAATAACGCCGGTATCACGCGTGATGCGATGACTAGAAAAATGACTGATGAGCAATTTGATTTAGTTATTTCCGTTAACTTAAAAGGTGTTTTTAATATGACACGAGCAATCGGTCCTTTAATGGAAACAAATAATTATGGAAGTATTATTAATATTTCTTCTGTCGTTGGTGTTTATGGTAATATCGGTCAAGCTAATTATGCAGCAAGTAAAGCTGGTATTATTGGCTTGACAAAAACATGGGCGAAAGAATTCGCTCGCAAAGGAGCAAATGTCCGTTGTAACGCAATAGCTCCTGGCTATATTATGACTGATATATTAAAAACCGTTCCAGATGAACTATTAAAAAGATTTGCTGATTTAACTATGTTAAAACGTTTAGGCGAACCTCATGAAATCGCTTATGCAACTTTATATTTAGCAAGTGAAGAATCAAGTTATGTAACTGGCCATGTTTTAGAAGTTAATGGCGGAATGAGATTATAAGGAGGTTTTATGGCTGAAGTAAAAGTTGGTATTGTCGGTGTTGGTACTTATTTACCAAGCAAAGTAATGACGGCCAAAGAAATCGCTGAAAAAACTAATGGGGTTTGGAGTGA
>JAAYJX010000032.1 GCA_012522695.1 Erysipelotrichia bacterium | reverse complement strand
TCGTTAATTGTTTTTTAATTTGTTTTGCATTTGGTAAACCAACAAAAAACTTAGGAGCAAGACCTCTTAAAATCATAATGGCCTTTCTCTCCCCTTTTTCTTGAATTAGAAGTTGACTAAATTGACGTAAATGAGTTATTTGATCTTCTAACGTAGAAGGGGGAACCTCTTGTTCTTTTGCTAAATATGTATTAATTTGACGAATTAAATTAGGATTTCCAACTCCTCCACGAGCTACCATAACCGCATCAGCATTAGTTATGGCTAGTGCTTGTTTTGCATCATTTAGTGTAAAAATATCGCCACTAACGATTAGAGGAATATTTATTTTTTCTTTAAGTCCTTTTAAAACGTTCCAATCTACTTTACCACTATACATTTGTTTAGTTGTTCGAGCGTGAATTGTTAGGGCAACAACGCCAGCTCGTTCAAGTAAAGAAGCAACTTCAAAAAAGTTAATTTGTTTATCATCCCAACCTAAACGAATTTTAGCAAGAACAGGCTTTGTTGAAATTTTTACTATTTCTTTTACATATTCAAAAAGTTTCTGTGGCTCTTTTAACCAAGCAGACCCTGCTCCACTTTTTGTAACTTTAGGAACTGGGCAACCAAAATTTAAATCCAAAAAATCATAAGAAATGTTGAGTTTTTGTATCTTTTCGATGGCTTTTTGCGTTGTTTCAATATTAGAACCGAATAATTGTAAAGCCACTGGCCGATCGCTTTTTAGTGTCGGTAAATAAGCTTCGGTCTTTTCGTTTTCATACATAATACCATAATCACTAATCATTTCTGTAAAGCTCAAACCTACACCAAAAGGCTTACAAAAAAGTCGGTAGGCTTCTGAAGTAATACCTGCCATTGGTCCTAAAACAACTCGAGAGGAAATCTCAATAGAGCCTATTTTAAACATTTTGTCTTTTTATTTTTTATCTTCTTTATCACTACTAGGAGCAACGTCATTATTTTGTTCGTCTATTACTGGTGGAAGCGAACGGTTTTTTAAAAGTTCATGAATTTCTTCGGCAGTAATTGTTTCGCGTTCTAATAATGTTTCAGCAATTAAAATAACATCATCTTTATTTTCTAAAATGATTTCTTTCGCTGTTTTATGTGCATCAGCGATAATACGTCTAACTTCTGTATCAATTTCAAAAGCGATTTGTGTTGAGAAATTCTTTTGTGTCGAAGTGTAATCACGTCCTAAGAAAACAGAACCAGTATCTTTTTCGTATTGAATAGGTCCAAGTGAACTCATACCATACTCGGTTACCATTAAACGAGCAATACGTGTTGCTACTTCAATATCGTTATGTGCTCCAGTTGAAATATCATCAAAGAAAATTTCTTCTGAAGAACGTCCACCTAAATATCCAATAATACGTGCTTCGAGTTCTTTTTTTGTTAACAAGAAACGGTCTTCTTCAGGTGTCATCAAAACATGACCGCCCGTACGTCCCCGTGGAATAATTGTGATCTTTTGAACTTTGTCACTATGTTTTAGTTTTAAACCAATAATCGCGTGTCCTGCTTCGTGATAAGCAATAGCTTTCCTTTCATTAGGATTTAAAACACGTGATTTTTTCGCTGGACCAGCAATTTGTCGATCAATTGCTTCATCGATTTCAGCGATTGTAACTCGATCCTTTTTACCTCTAACCGCCAAAATGGC
>JAAYJX010000002.1 GCA_012522695.1 Erysipelotrichia bacterium | reverse complement strand
GCAGCGTTACCAGCAATTGTTGCAATTGCTTCTAAAGAAATATTAATGTCACCATAAGGTGTAGTTTTATCAATTGTCATAAAAAATATAAGTAGTTTTACTACTTCAAATAAAAATATAGCACAGACAAACATATTTGCCAAGAAATAACTACTATTATCACTAAAAGTGAAGTAGCAAACTTAATCCAATAAGTAATAAATAAAATCAAATTGTTAAATTAAATCTAACTCGCTAGTTATAATGCTTTTATTTTAATACAATAATGATTAGACTTTTTTGTGTTTTTTATTTAATAAAATACGGAAGTTTTTAAATAACCTATGTCGATTAGAAAGTATAACCATTAGTATTATTAAAATTACGACTGAGAAAGAAATAATAATCCACGTAACGTATTTTTCTACGAAAACATTAAAAAAATAAAAATTTAGATCAAATGCATCTTTAATCCCATTAATAGCTTCATTAGGTAAAGATGACATTTCAACTAAAGGCCCTCGTGTAAATATGTTTTTAAAAATAATTGAAGAATAAAGCCCGGGATTAAAGCCAAAAATATTCGCAAACGTTTTACCAAATTGGGCAATTGGTAAATATGCGCCACAAATAAAACCATAAACACTTGCAAATAATGCAGAAACGGCAGTAATTCCACCTTCAGATTTTATAAAAATATTTATAATTGTTGATAAACCGCAACCAAATAATGTTAATAAGATTGTATTTAAGCAAATTAAAATAACGTCGATAAAAGATAAATACCAGCCCGAAATTGCAATATAAATAAAACCAAGTCCTAAGACTGAAAAAACAATAAGAATCGCCGAAAGAAACGTTGCAAGAAAATATGATAAGGAGATCGTAGAAGTATTAACTGGAGAGGATTTTAGGTCATGAATTGTTCCATTAATCTTATCTTGAACCATAATAACACCAGCTCCTAAAGAAACTGTAATTGGTGTGACAGACCTTAAGGCGGAAACGATCCAACCAGCAATAAAAGCGTGCGGAACGTTTTCATTAGCAAAGCTAATTCCTTCCGGTAATGAGTTTACAAAAGACGAATAGTAATTTTGTCTTAAAAATAAAATAAATAATAAAAGCAAAATTAAAGGGCCCATTAATGAAACAAAAAACATTAATTTATCAGAAAAATAAAGTTTAATGTTTCTTATTAGAAGACTTTTAAATTTAATAAGGGTGGTTTTCAATTTATTCACCTCTTAAGTCTTTACCAGTAATATTTAAAAAGACGCTATTCATATCACCTTTTAAAACTTCAAAGTCAAAAATCTCCGCACTGTATTTTTTAATTATTTCTTTGGCAAAAGAAGTATTTTCTATATTTATATTTATTCCATTAGATGTTTTAAAAACTTGGTAACCGTCGTTAATAAGTTTTTCTAATAAGGCTTCTTTATCGTCTACATAAATGCTAAATGTATCGTGGGCATAAGTTTGTTTTAACCTTAATGGAGTGCCTTTTGCAACGATTTTTCCTTCGTCAATAATAATAACATAATCAGCATTAGCGGCTTCTTCCATATAATGAGTCGTTAAAAAAACACTTAATCCATTTTCTCTTAACTTGGCTATGACGTCCCAAAGTAAACTTCTTGTTTGTGGATCTAGGCCTGTTTTTGGTTCGTCCATAATTAAGATTTTTGGATTATGAATTAAAGCTCGGGCGATATCAACTCTGCGCCGTTGTCCACCGCTAAGCGTTTTTATTTTTCTTTTTAATAATTCTTTTAATTCAAAAAGTTCACTAACCTTTTTAATATTTTCTTCAATCGCCGTTTTCGGCATTCCATATAAACCTGCTCTTAATGTTAAGTTATCTTTAACACTAAGATTTTTATCTAAAACAGAATTTTGAAAAACAATTCCAATTTTAGATTTAAAAGCAATATGGTCACCATCAATATTCTTATT
>JAAYJX010000031.1 GCA_012522695.1 Erysipelotrichia bacterium | reverse complement strand
TTGAAAGTTTTTCAATATGTTCAAATACTTGTTTACGAATTTCATCAGTAATTTGTTGACCGATTTTTTGTAACATCATGCTTTGAAAATATGAAATAGTAATTGCTAAACCAATAATCGCTAAAAGGAGAGCAGAACCAATTACAATAACACGAACTTTATAATCATATCCTAAAGATGCATCGGTCATAATATCAATTGCTAAACCGTTTGCTAATGGTAAAAGTAAAGTCGTTAAAGTCGTAAATAACATTAAAATAAACGCAAGAATAAATTTACCAAGATGTGGTTTAAAATATTTCAATAAGCGAAGAAGAAGGTGATAATCATAAGCTTTTTTGTTTTTAGACATAACTTATTTCCTCACCAATCATATCTTCAAGTTTTTGTAAATTTGCTAAATGTTTATATAAACCTGAAGTTTTTAATAATTCTTTATGTGTACCAATTGCTTTTATTTCGCCTTCGTCAATCACAATAATTTTATCGAGGTTTTTAACTGTTGAAATACGATGGGCAATAAAAATTGTTGTTTGTCCCTTTCTAAGTTTTTTTAAATTTTTAATAATAGCTTCTTCGGTATGCATATCAACGGCGCTGACAGCGTCATCTAAAATTAAAATGACTGGATCTTTAATAAGCGCGCGTGCAATCGAAAGTCGTTGCTTTTGTCCACCAGAAATAGTCGTGCCGCGTTCTCCTAAAATCGTTTCATAACCTTCTTTAAATTCACTAATATCAACATGTACATCTGCTAACTTAGCAACATTAATTGTTTTTTCTTCATCAACTTCATCAAAAGCAAAGTTAATATTTTCTTTAATTGTTTCACTAAAAAGGAAGTTGTCTTGTGGGACATAACCAAGATGATTTCGTAATGTTTTTAAAGCAATCTCGTTTTGATCAATTTTATCAAAATAAAGCATTCCCTTCTTAACATTATGCAGATGCAGAAGTAGTTCAACGATTGTTGATTTACCACTACCTGTGCGGCCAATAATTCCAACCATTTCCCCAGCATTTATTTTAAAGTTAAGTTTTTTCAGTATTAATTCATCACTATCTTCATATTTAAAAGATAAGTTTTTAAAAGTTATTTCTCCGTTTAAACATATATCTTTTAAGACATCTTCTTGATCAAAAACAATTGGTTTTGTTTCTAAAAATTCATAAATTCGCGTCGCACTAGCTTGTGCTTGTCCATTAATTGATAAAAACCAACTAATTGCAAAGACGGGCCAAAGCAAAGTAAAGAAATAAGAAACGTATTCTGTTAGTTCGCCACTAGACATTTCACCTCTTGCGATAAGGAGGGAACCAAAAGCAATAATTGCAATAACAATCACATTAATTATTGACTCAATAATAATATTAACAATAACGAAATAATGCATGTAGTCCATCGACTTTTGGTAAACATCAAACGACTTTTTCTTAAAACCAAAGGCTTCACTTGCTTCACGAACATAAGCTTTAATGACGGCAATCCCGCTAAAAGATTCTTGAGCAAAATGCGACATCTCTTCAAAAGCGTCTTGGCGTAATTTAAATTTCTTTTCCATTTTTTGGTTTAATAAAAAGATAACAACGCCCATTAAAACGATTGGGATTAAGGCGTATAAAGTCATCTTATAGTCAAGTTGAAACATACGAATTAAAACAAAAATACCTAAAACTAAACCATCGACAATCATTAATAAACCAAAACCATATAATTCACGGACACTACTTAAGTCATTAATAAAGTAAGTCATTAAACCACCGACTTTTTCTTTTGTATAAAAACTTTGATCGAGTTTACTAGCGTGCTTAAACATTTCTTGACGAATATCCGTTTCAATTTTTCGTGAAGTACCAATTAAAAGAATCCGCCATAAAAAGCGACCAATCGTTACCGCAACGGCGATGATAATTATTTTTAAAACAGTTGGCCAAATATCTTTAAAAGAAGTAAGTGATAAATTTTCTACGCCATCTATAATAACTTTTAACAAACGGGGTATTTCTAGTTGATACCAATCAATGACGACTAAAATAGCAATACCAAGTAAAAAACTTAATATGTATTTAAGGTAATAATGGCGAAAATGTTTTTTTAAAAGCATAAGTTAGTCCAATATAGTATTTTATCAATTTTTAATTAAAATTAAAGAAAAATAAAATTTACGTCTTTATTTAACATTTGAAAGAGTGGCCCTTTAAAACGTATAATGTAAATATGGCAAAAGAAGATAAATTACCACATAGTTTTGTTCGCCAACATTTAAAAGAAGATTGTTATCTTTATCCTCATACACCTGAAAAATTAGCTTATTTTTGTTTGCATCTTTTACACGGCTATAAAGTTTATAAAAAAACGCATACTGATGAAGCTGGTTCTTTATCTTATGAAGATTTTGCCCGTAATGTTATTGGTAGGCATAATTTAAACTTTTTAAGTGAAACGGAAGCAAGAAGAAAAACCTATTTTAAAGATGATAATTACTTAGCCAAACTTATAGTTAATCTTGTTAATTCACATGCAAATAAAAGTGATGTTGATCATGCCTTTACATTCGTTAATCCATTTGATGATATGCGTATTGATAAATTAAAAGAAATCATTAATGGATATTATCAATTTATTAAAGATGATCAAGACACTTTTCTTAAACAATATTCTTTTCGTATTATAAAAGTATTTATTTCAGGTCTTCGTCTTTTATCAATCGCTAATTATAATGATTCTTTTATTGTTTGGCGGTCACTTCTTGAAACAGTCGCTAATTTTAAAATCTTCTTAAAAAGTAATGTTAAAGCCCAAAACCTTTACTTAACACGTAAAAACGATATGAAAATTATTATCGGGATTAAAGAAGCAAGTAGTGAAGAAAAAAATACGATTAACGAACAAACACAAAACCGTAATAATCGTAAAAACGCTACTTGGTGGGAAAAACAACGCTTTCAATGGGTTAATCATTTGTTTGGCAAAAAAGAAGAACTTTCCATGAAAAATATTTTCATTAAAGCCGGCCTTATTAATTATTATGCTCATTATCAAATCGCTTCACTTTTTACCCATGAATATTTTTTAAATGAAAACGATTTTAAAACAATCTCACTTTTAGATTATTTAATTACTTTATATTGGAAAACATTTGAATTAATTCGTAATGATTTAATTAAACTTTTTAACAAAAGTCGTGATGATTTAAAAAAAATCGCTTCTTTTGAAAGCGAAATGCGTAAATTAATTAGTTGCACACAAGAAATATTTAATGAGTTTTCTTTAGGACTCAATTAGTCTAAGGCTTTAATAATAACACGATTACGACCAGATTTTTTAGCTTGATAAAGGAGTTTATCAGCTTCGCCTAAAACGTCTTCACAACTTAAAATACATGCATCAGGTTTAAAAAGCGCTCCTATACTAATTGTTATTTTAATGTCGATTTCCCCAAAGCGAAATTTACGACTTTCAATATCTTCTCTTAATGTATCAGCGTATAAAAAGGCTTTTTCTTTATCATCAACAAAATGAACAATAACGAATTCCTCACCACCATAACGCGAAAGAAAATCGTTTTCTTTTAATGATCTTTTAAATATTTTGCCCATTTCAATTAAAACTAAATCGCCAATCGAATGTCCGTGTAAGTCATTAACATCTTTAAAATTATCTAAGTCAATCATTAATAAAACTAAATTTTGTACAACATCTGTATTAAAAGATGTTTCTTTCATCTTATTAACAAAAGAATGAAAAGCAGCTCGATTTGGTAGTTTTGTTAAAAAATCTGTTTCAGCAAATTCAGTTAAAGTATTTTCTGCCTTACGCGCGATTGTTAAATAGTGATAGGCAATTCGTGTAACTGCTAATATATTCGTAATAATATTAAAAATTAAAAATGAAAGAAGATATAAAGAATCAATACTCATAAACGCGCCTTGATAAAAGACATAAATGACAACTGCTAAAAATATGGCAGCTTCAAAAATAATTGCAATAATTTTCCAAACATTATCCCATTTAGCAAAAACAATTAAAAGTGACATTGATAAAAATAAATATTGAAAGCCTGATTCTAAACCTAGCATTAGTGTAAATGTAGCGGCAAGAGCACTAATCGCACTAATAAAAATTAAACTCGCTAGTCCATAAAAACTTCTAAAGTTTAAAATGATTGCGATAGCCACAACAAAAGTAGTAACAAAAGCAGCAATAGTTGCGGGAAATAAATTTAGTAAGGCAAAAATTGCAGTTAATAAAAACCCAGCAACAAAAGCTACCAAGTAAATAATATTAGCGTGTTTAAAATATTCTTCTTTTTGTCTTTCATCAATAAATTTAATAAATTTCACAATAAATACCTTATATTAAGATAACAAAAGTAGATGTTAATGTGTATATAAATAATTTAAATGCCGTTTAATTTTGCAAAGTGTATTTATAAGTAGCGCGAAAGCTAACAGGATCTAAAAAGAAATTTTCTTCGATTGCTC
>JAAYJX010000030.1 GCA_012522695.1 Erysipelotrichia bacterium | reverse complement strand
CCTTGATCTAAAACACCATTAACAAAAATTGGTTCATTATTTAAATAAACGTAAGCAAAGCCATTTTCGTGAATTTTTCTTTCAACCTTTCGGAAAGCAAAATATGATGAAACAAAATCATTATTAAATTCATAAGTAACTTGGTATAAATTTGGATTGCTTGGTGACCATTTATAAGCATTAGGTAAATGTAAGACTACTTCATCTTGGTCGCTAATTATAAAGTTTATTAATTCGTTATTAAAGAAGACTTTGGTAGTAACATTGCCAACCCCTTTTTTATTAAAAACAAAAGTAACTTTTTCTTCATCAAAGTTTGGCATTATCTTAACATTTTTTAAATAAACAAGATGAACACTTTCCAGCCAAATTGTTTGTAAGACACCACTTTGAGGTGTATACCAAATTCCCCCTCTTTTAGTTTTTTGTTTACCAATGATATGTTCGCCTTTTTCACATAAATCTTTGATTTTTAAAAGGATTTCAAACTCAAAACCATCGATATAGTCTGTAATATCAACACTAAAAGGCAATAAGGGAATTTGATGAATAAGAACTAATTTTTGATTTATATAAATTTCTACTTCTTGATCAATTCCCCCAAAATGCAAAATTAATAAATCCTTAAAAAAATCCTGATCTAAAATTACTTTTTTTCGATAATAAAGAAAGTCGCCTTCTAGAGGCTTTTTATTAATTTCTGATAGTAAAGTTTCTGGTGAAAACGGCACTAATATTTGACGATTAAAATTTATTTCTTGATCATTTTTAGCAAAACAAAAATCCCAATATCCGTTTAAATTATAATACGAATCGCGTCGATATTGAGGCCGCGGATATTCACTTAAAGGTATCTCGTTTTTCTTAAAATAATTAGTGTCTAATTGTTTATAGTTACCAGACATTTCGTACCTTCTCGGCAAAACCAAAAGCCTTTTCTAATTTAATTTTTTTATCTTTACTAATTTGTATATATCCATCAAAATATCCAAAAACTTGATGAGCATCTTGTCTTAAAACTATTAAATTAATATCCGTTCGATTGTCATAAAGTGGAGTAAAAGCCATATTAATCGCTCTATCTTTAGAAGTAAAATTCCAAGGATTCAATATATCGTCTTTATTAAGGCCAAAATCAACATCATTTAGCTTATAAGCCTTACCTTGATAAAACGCCATATTTTCACTAGCGCTACTTAAATCACCAAAACCATAACCTAAATTAAAACCAAACGAAGAACCATCTTTTAAAATTGTTGAAAGTGAACTCCAATACCAAGTATTATCTTTTGTCCAAACACCTCTTCCCCAATCAAGAACGCCTTGTTCATTACTAAATTGATACGTTTCTTTGCCAAAGATAACTTCACCACTAGCAACTAAATTATTTATTTTTTGGTTATAATAAAAGGCTTTTGGGTCTTCTTTAAAAGGCGTCATAATAACGAGTGAATCTTTATTAGTATAGTGTACTTCTAGGGTAATAGTTAAAGGCTTTTTCTTGTAAAAGTTAAGAAAATAAATATAAATTTCTCGTGTTTTTTCTTTTAATTCAACTCTAAATTCTACTTTATTTGAAGTGTAATTAATATCGCCGACCATCGAATCATTTGGCATCTTAAGTTTACCAAAAGGAAAAAGAAAAATTTTTTTATTATCGTATTTTAAACCTTTTTGAAAATCAAAAAAGGTCGCTCCAATTAAACCCATGTAACTATTATCAGCAATAGCAAATGAAATGCCGTATTGATCGTTACCAAAAAAGTAATAATCCCATTCTTTAATGCGTATTTTAGAAGCTTTTACTTGTTTTCGGTTATATTTTAAAACTAATTGATGGGCATAGCCAGGATGTTTTAGATGACCGAATTCATCTAATAAATTATCAGTTTTCGTTACTAAGATTTGCTTCATTTCTACTCATTTGATATTTGCTTATATTTGTTCTTAAAATAAAATAAATGGGAATAAATGTAAATATTGCAATAATTGAACCAGCTAAAAAGATATGTGGAATGGGGATATATTCAACGCCCATATCACCTACGAATTGTCCTGCTCCACCGTTTTCAATAATCGTTGAGCCAATAAAGGGACCAACAATCATTGGGATTAAAACAAAAAAGACCATTCTAACACCACTAAATGCACCAGCTCGTCCCTTTGGCATAACATCACGAGCCAAGGCATTAAGCGGAACTAAAGCCGCTAAATACGCGCCCATCATTAATGTTCCGCAAATAAGCGTTAAAATAATCGTTAAAGTCATATTATCTTTTAAATATAAACCAAGAAAGAAAAGTGCCAGCATACCCAAAACATAAATAATTGTTGATGGGATTAAAAGAAATTTCTTACCAAATTTATTTACTAATAAGCCGGCTACAAAAGAAATTAACGAAGCTAAAATTAAAATTCCGCCTAACAATAATGCATAATCTAAAATACCAATGTATTGTTCAAAATAAATAATAAAATAAGGTATAAAAACTTGTTGAGCAATACCTAAAACACAAACAGCAGAAAAAATAACATATAAGAGCCAATTGTTTTTAATGTTTTTTGGTGTAAAACCATAAATAATATCTTTCCAATAATTACCTTCTTTTGGTTTTGCTTCATCTTTAACTAAAAATAATCCGACAATACCAGAGATTGTAACAACTCCACCGACAATCCCAAAAAAGGCCAGCCAATTACCAGACTTAGTTAGAAAATCTAAAGCGCCAAAAACAACTAACATACCAATTAAAGGCATCGTTGCTAGTAAACCTTCAGCGCCACCACGATTATGTTCATTTGTTGCGTCGTTAACCCAAGCATAAAAGGTCGCGTCATTAGCTGTTGAGCCAATATAAGTCATCACACAATCTAGTAAAATCATTAAGGCGACTGTAACCGTCACAATCGTTGCAACTTTCGCATTTGGAAATAAAAGCGAAACATTATCTTTACTAATAAAGGCAAAAGCGACAATACTCAAGCCCCAAATAATATAGCCAACACTCATAAAGATTTTACGTTTACCAAGTTTATCGCTTAATGCTCCCATTAAAATTGTTGCAAGGGTGGCAACAGCAGCACTAAGCGCAACCATCCATGCAATTGCGGATGGTTCGGTCGTAATTGTTTTGTACATAAAAACATTTAAATACATGTTTTCAATTGTCCAAGCAATTTGACCAATTAAACCAAAAAGAACTAGGACCGTCCATTTCCGTGCACCGAGTTTATTTGAATTCATTTTTAAACCTCTTTTCATTTATAAGTTTAACATAATCTTAAGCTATTTGATGATGAAAAAAAGTATAAAATTTTAATGTATTTTACTTATTTTTAGCAGGTGTTTCTCCTTTAACTTCAGTATGTTTTTCAATAATAACTGGAGTCTCTTCTGTAACTTCTGCAGTCTTTTCTTTAGTAAATACTTCTTTTATTTTCTTGCAAAAATATAAATAAACGACAAAAGCCGCGACATCAAATTTATTTAACCAAAAAAGGTGAGAATTATTTTTTTGTATTTAGTTTTGCTTTAGCTTTAAGTTGTTAAACTTGATCCGTGACGATCACCGACAAAACGAGGATCATCGTAATTAATTGTATTATTTGGTTCATTTGCCAAAAGCAACTTTACAAGATCACGAGGATAAAGGTATTGTCCATCGTCGTCTGCTAATATATCAATGAAGTCCTCTGCTGGATTGTAATGTGAAAAATAATTATATTGTTTATTCTCATCTTGATGAAGAAGGGTATGGTCTGGAACAACGGTTTTATAATACTGTGTTTCATCAATCTCGTCGTAATCTCTAACACGATACACTTTGTTATATTGTGCTTCAAAAATTAAATCACTGCCTCTTGCCCAAACAATATAAAAGAGGTTATCAAAAGGGAGACCTCTATATAAATCACCATATGTTAAAGAGCCTTCACTAATTGTCGCACGAGCATTATTTACCATCGCAAAATCGAGATCAGTGTGACCTTGTTCAATCGTCTTTTCAGCGGCAATATAGTTAACTAAACAAGGTAAATGCCAATCGTTTTCAAAATTACCAACCGCATAGCCAACGTGTTCATCACCATCAATTGCACTTAATCCAACATAGTGATCAATAATATTTTTAACATCAATATCGTCATCTAAATTTAATTCTTCCACTTTATGAACTTCATGTTCTAAGGTCGTAAGATGATTCGTTGCATAATCAAAAGAAAATTGAAGATGCGAAAGATAGCGACCTCTTGAGCCTCCTTGAATGAAGGG
>JAAYJX010000029.1 GCA_012522695.1 Erysipelotrichia bacterium | reverse complement strand
TTTCCGGCGGGGGCTCACAAAGTGATGAAATTTGTCAAATTACCGCTGATATGTTTAATAAACCTATTTATCGTATTCAAACTTACGAAGCTTGTGGACTTGGTAGTTCAATTATTGCTTTTGTTTCTTTAGGTATTTTTGAAAATTATGAAGAAGCAATTCAAAAAATGGTTCATTATAAAGATACTTTTTACCCACAAGAAAAAAACTATAAAATTTATAATGATTATTACCATAAAATTTATAAAAAAGTTTATAAGCAATTAAAACCTCTTTACAAACAATTAAGAGTAATTAATAAAATAAATAATTCGAATAATTAATAAACTACTTTAAAAAATACTAAATGCAAGAAATAAATAAACAAGTAATGAGGCAAGATGCGCAACAACTGTAATTTGCGTATTAATTGATGGTCCGGCCGTGTCTTTAAATGGATCACCAACTGTATCACCAATCACAGAAGATTTATGAGCAATACTATTTTTGCCTCCGTGTTCACCTGATTCGACATATTTTTTCGTGTTATCCCAGAGGCCTCCTGAATTTGACATAAATAAAGCTAATAATAAGCCAACAACAATATTGCCAATTAAGAAGCCGCCAACAGCCCTAACACCACCAACAAAACCAACGACAACGGTTATAATAATCGTAAATGAACCAGCAATAAGTAGTTCTTTTAAAGAACCGACAGTTGCCACATCAATACATTTATCATATTCAGGCACAACGCCTTCTTTACCTTCTTTTAAACCTTCAATTTCTTCAAATTGGCGATGTATTTCGCCAATCATTCTTTGAGCGTTACGATTAACGCCTAACATTAATAAGGCCGAAAAAACCGCGGGAACTGCCGCACCAACGAGTAATCCAAAGAAAACAACAGGATCCATCATATCAAAACCTACTAATCCTGCTCCTAACTCATTGGCTTCTTCCATAAACGCACCTACTAAAGCAATAACTGTAAGGCCGGCCGCACCAATTGCAAAACCTTTCGTAACAGCTTTAACAGTATTGCCGGCACTATCTAATTTATCAGTAACTTCTAAAGCTTCTTCACCGAGTCCGGCCATTTCAACGAGTCCACGCGCATTATCAACTATTGGTCCATAAGCATCATTAGAAATAATCATTCCCACAATTGAAAGCATGCCAACAGCCGCCATTGAAATACCAAACATCCCGGCCGTTGCCGACATGTCTGGATTAATTCTTGCAACTAATAAATAAGAACCTAAAGATGATACTGCGATGCCCACCATTGCAGGAAAAACACTTAAAAACCCGTATGAAAGCCCAGAAAGAATTGTAAAAGCTGGGCCGGATTCGCTAGCTTTTGCAACCATATGTACGGGTTTACGACGATCATCAGTAAAATAATCTGTTGCTAAACCAATGACAACCCCAACTAATAAGCCTAAAATAGTTGCTCCCCAAATAAACCAATAAGAATGACCTGTATTAGTGTCAAAAACAAAATCAAACAGCGAAGTAATAATAGCCGTTAAAACAAAATAAATCGATGTCGTAATATAAGTACTTGCATTTAGTGCTCTAGTTGGATTTACTTCATCGCGCATTTTAGCAATCGAAACACCGATAATCGAAGAAAGAAGCCCGGCTGTTGCAAATAAAAAGACAAGCGGAATAT
>JAAYJX010000028.1 GCA_012522695.1 Erysipelotrichia bacterium | reverse complement strand
GCCATTTTTGCGCAATTATCTTCAGCTTCTGCCGTTGATGCCCCAAGATGTGGAAAGGCAATAACGCTTTCCATATTTGCTGTTTTATGATTTGGAAAGTCGGTCACATATTTACGAACTTTTCCGCTTGTAATTGCTTCTTTTAAATCATCATCATTAACAAGAGCGTCGCGGGCGAAATTAAGTAAAATTACACCATCTTTCATTTCTTTAAAAGCTTCTTTATTTACCATCCCTCTTGTTGCAGAATTTAAAGGAGCATTTAAGCTAATATAATCTGAAGCACGATAAAATTCTTCGATAGTTTTTGCATAAACAACCTCACTTGGTAAAAGAGGTTTTTGCCGATCAATTGTTTTTTGAGACGAACCAAAAGTAATAATATTCATACCTAATCCGTACGCCGCTTTAATAACTTTAGAGCCAATCGCACCAATGCCAAGAACACCCAAAGTTTTGCCTAATAACTCAGTACCAGCAAAAGCAGATTTGGCCTTTTCCATCGTCTTATTAATATATACATCTTCTTTGTTTGCTTCAACCCATTTCATACCGCCATAAATATCTCTAGCAGCTAAAAGCATTCCAGCGATCGTAAGTTCATTGACACCGTTTGCATTTGCGCCTGGCGTATTAAAGACAACAACTCCTTCTTTTGCATAAAGATCTAAAGGAATATTATTAACTCCAGCGCCAGCTCTTGCAACAGCTAAAACAGATTTTTGTAATGCCATTTCATGCATTATTGCACTTCTTACTAAGATGGCTTTTGCTTCATCTAAGTTGCCTGTAACCTCGTAAGTAGAAGGTAAAACTTTTAACCCTATGGGTGAAATTTTATTTAAGCAATAAATTTTTTTCATTGTTTCTCCTTTATAAATGTTTAGATTCAAATTCTGCCATAAATTTAACTAAAGCCTCGACACCAGCAAGGGGCATTGCATTATAAATTGAAGCTCTCATACCACCAACAGAACGATGGCCTTTTAAATTTTCTAACCCAACTTTTTTAGCCTCTTCAACAAAGAGTTTATCGAGTTCTTCACTATCAGTTTTAAAACAAACGTTCATTAATGAACGGGAATCTTTTTCGACTGTGCCTTTAAACATTTTACTCTTATCTAAATAGTCATATAAAAGTGCGGCTTTCTTTTCGTTTCTTTTTTGGATTCCTTCTAAACCACCGTTGGCTATAATCCACTTAAAAACTAGTCCACATATGTAAATTGTGTATGTTGGCGGTGTATTATGCATCGAACCTTTTTCAGCAAAAACTTTATAATTCATTAAAGTCGGTGTGCCAGGAAGAGTTGGATTTTCTAACAAATCATCACGCACAATTACGATTGCAACACCAGCCGGTCCTACATTTTTTTGTGCTCCTGCAAAAATCACGCCAAATTTTGAAACATCTATCGGTTCAGATAAAAAGCAAGAAGACATATCGTTTATTAAAATCCGGTTTCCAACATCTGGATATTTTTTGTATTTAGTTCCAAAAATTGTATTATTTTCACAAATGTAAACATAGTCTGCATCTTTAGAATACGAAAGATTATCCAAATTTGGAATATACGTAAAGTTTTTATCTTCACTTGAAGCGATAACGTTTACGGTGCCATAAATTTCGGCTTCTCTTCTTGCTGCTTTAGTCCATTGTCCCGTATGAATAAAGTCGTAGACTTTATTTTTTGATAAATTCATTGGTATCATTGCAAATTGTAAAGTTGCTCCACCTTGAACGAATAGGACTTTGTAGTTGTCAGGCATGTTAAGGATTTTTCTTAAATCAGCTTCGGCTTCGTCAATAATCGCTTGGTAAAGTTTCGAGCGGTGAGACATTTCCATTACCGACATTCCCGAATCTTTGTAGTTAAGCATTTCTTCTGAAGCTTGTTTTAGGACCTCCTCGGGTAAAGTTGCTGGTCCTGCAGAAAAATTATAGATTCGTTTCATTTTTTCTCCTTTCGTAATCTATTTGATTTTCTTACTTTCCAAGTAATATCTTTTTTCAACAGCATAACCCATTGAAAATGTTTTTCGTGGTAATACATCGCCTTTGGCAATATAGTCAAATAAATCTTCTTTATGTAAAGATGGCATAATAATTGCTATAGAATTTTTATGTTTATCTACAACCTCATACGTATGAGAAAGATCATGAACATAATCAACAGATGTTTCTGGATTATATTGAAGATATTTATCAATAAAATCTTGAATAAGACGGTAGGCCATAGGCGTATTATTAGGGATCGTAAAAGGAATCTTATTAGTGGCTGTGTATAAATGTGTTTCAAATGAGCCTTGCACAGCCATTTTTAAGCCGTTTATAAAATCTTCGCCAACATTAAAAACAACACGATGAATTGGTTCAAATGTTAATCCTTCATCATATAAATTAATTGCCTCTACAATCGAAAAACG
>JAAYJX010000027.1 GCA_012522695.1 Erysipelotrichia bacterium | reverse complement strand
TGTTAGTAGTTTTTTTATTATTTTATAAACTTAACTTTTAATCTTTTTAATTAATAAATTCTTTTTTTCGTAAATAAATTAATTAAAAGAAATAATGGTAATAAGATATACGCAAATGGGCCATTATATAAGTCTGTAAAGAACTTTGAATTTTTATTTTTTTTAAATTTTAGACGTGCGCCTAAATTACCAAGAGCGATCCCGTTTGTATTTCCAAACATAATCATTTTGATTGTTGCCATAATGCCATAAGCTTTATTTTTACCATAATATTCGATAACTTTTTCAAAAGCTTCTTGATCATAATTACCACCTTGATCTGCATAATGTTCACTAAACACAAGGGCAAAAGTAATGTTTTCATCAAGATTTTCAAACTTTCCTTCATAAAGCATTTTTAATTCTTCATTACTTGCTCCACTTTTAAGAAGTGATTTTGTATGGACATAAGAACATATACTACACTTATTAACGCCACTAACGGCTAACATAATTTGTTTTTGAAATGTTTTATCAACTAGACGCATAAATTTAGAATATTTAGCTATTGCATGGGCAGCATCAAAAGCGATGCGATTAAATTGTTTAGCGCTAAAAAACCTCGGTTCTTGCTTCATATTTCTACTTTCTTAACAATATTGTAACATCAAAACTAACTAAATAATAAACCTTTTGTTAGTAAAATTAGTCACCACATTTCTTGTTTTTTTAGTAGATGTTTAGCATAACGGCTTTTTAACAACACTAAAGATGCTAATTTCATCGGTGTATTATGCAATTTGTTTTTTTAATACGTTCTTATTATTAATTTAAAATGTGATTTTAAGGAACTAATGTTGTGCCTACTCCCCAAGTGTAACTAGTATAACTACCTTCGGCGTTAAATCTTTTGCCAAAGACGCCTGTATTTAAACATTCTTGGAAAGTAAAATAATGGTCATCGGTATAAACACAAACAGGAGAATAATCATAATTTGTTGCTCCTTTTTGTGGATCAAACCCATTTTCCCATGCAACGACACGACCAACGCCGCGATTATTAGCAGAATAAGTTGGCGATAAGGCTATATCAAGCTCATAATACCTTGGGATCAGATTTCCATACTTATCATAGTCAATCGCTCGATAAGGAACGGCTGTTGCATAGCCATCAGTTCTAGTATAAAAAGAAACGCATCTCGTTTTTTCATAAAAAGTGTAATACGCTGAATTATAATTACTTTTATCAACATAGTTAGCAGGAGATGTTTTAAAAATCGTATAATAAGTCGCAACATCAATTGGATCAACATAAGATGCATCGTCTGCTAAATAAGGATTATTTAAAATATGCGCAGTCGAATAATAAGTATAAGTTTTATAAGAATCAACGACATACTTATTACCATTTCGATGAACACTAGAAGGAACACTAACATTAACACCTTCAACTAAAGCCCCTGTATAAGTAATCGGATTAATACGGTATTCCCCACTACCAGAACTTTGGTAATTAAAGCTAGTTGAGCCACTTATCAAATTCGTGTAATCAATAACAATCCTTTCAAGCGTTAAAGTACTTGCACTAGTTGATATTTTAAAATAATTCGCATCGTCTACAGCATATGACATAGTTTTAGCAGAAGTTGATAATGGTAGACTTAGACTACTTTCAAAGTTTCTTTCACCAAATTCAAGTAATGGAAGTGCACCACTAGAAGATGAAGTTTGATAAGTAATCGAAATGTTAGTTATTCCCACGATTGGATTAATATTGTAAATTGCTCCAGGTGCGGTTGAAATGTTATTTTCAAACGTTGGTAAAAGATCAACGAATCCATAACTAGAATAAACACTTCGATAATATTCAAATTGATAACCACTTACGTAAGCGGTTCCGTAGTTACCAGTTGAATAGCTTCCGCTCATATTAGCGTTACTAC
>JAAYJX010000026.1 GCA_012522695.1 Erysipelotrichia bacterium | reverse complement strand
AAAGGTGAGCAATTTAGACAAACTTATGATAATTTATTAAAGTATTGTCAACTTGATACGTGGGCAATGGCTGAAATATTAAAAGGTTTAAGGGAATTAACAAATGAATAAATTATTTAAAAAAGCAGTAGTAACATCACTCGCTGTTTTGTTTTTGGTTGCATGTGATCCAATAGTGGATCCAACAGATAGTTCAACTTCTCCAAGTAATACTGATCCAGATATTATTCGTCCAACAACTGGGATAGAAGTAGTTGATTTTTACGCGGTTAATGATTTTCACGGAGCAATTCTTGAAAACGGAAACGAGCCAGGTTTAGCAAAAATGGCAACATATTTAAAAGAAAAAAAACAAATTAACCCTGAACATACAGTTTTACTAAGTAGTGGGGATATGTGGCAAGGTTCGTTTGAAGCCTATCATAGTAAAGGCGAAGTTATTACTGAAGCAATGAATAATATTGGTTTTGATGCAATGACAATTGGTAATCATGAATTTGATTGGGGAGCTAGTTATATTTTAGAAAATGCTAATAAAGCTGATTTTCCTTTCTTAGGTGCGAATATTATGAAATATCCTGAGTGGGATGAAAAATCAGAAGTTGGTGTCGAATATACAATTTTACAAAAAGGCGCTTTAAAAATTGGTGTTATTGGTGTCATTGGTCAAGACCAAATGACTTCAATTTGCTCTCGTTTTGTTGAAGATATTTATTTTAGTGAGCAAACTCCCGTCATTAAAAGTGTTGCTAATAAATTAAAAAGAGACCATAAAGTCGACATCGTTATTTTATCAATTCATGCTGACCAAGACGATGTTGATTATTCAATTGCAAGTGGCAATTATGTTGATGCTGTTTTTAATGCTCATACGCATCAAGTTGAACAACAAGTAGTAAATGGAATTCCTTATATTCAAGGTGGAGCAAAAGGTCAATATGTTTCTTATATTTCTCTTAAATTTGATTATGCAAAAAACAAAGTAGTCTCAACCTTAAAACACGAAAACCAAAGTTTAGTGTATAAAAATATTATCGCAGATGAAGAAGTTAGTGAAATCATTGATCAATATAAAGAAGCAAGTGATGAAGCCGGAGCTGTTTATGTAGGCAAGGCAACTGATTATCTTGATCGTTATGGAACATTAGTAAACTTAGCTAATTACGCTGCAGCACAAAAAGCTGAAGAACAAGGTTATGACATTGACTTTGTTTTTGCTAACAGCGCACGTGAATACATTGATGCAGGTGATATATATTATCGCGATTTATTTAGAGGCCTACCTTTTGATAATGCTTATTATATTGTTCGTGCTAAGGGTAGTGATGTTTTGAATCAAGCAAATCGTAATTATACATATCGTGTGAAAGACTATGGATATATTAATAGTAATAGTTACTATACAATTGCTGTTTTAGATTATTTAATTCTTCATCAAAACATTTATAAAGAGTACAATTATTTTTCTAATTATAATCCAGAAACTGATTATCTTGGCTTTTTAGATGATAGTAGTGATGAACCAATTTATCCTCGTGATTTAGTCAAAGAGCTTTTTATTAAAGCCCCGAATCAAACAATTAACCCAGCTGTTTATACAGGTGATCGTTACAATAGTATTACTATTTAAAATTTAAATTTAATTATGCTAGAAACAAAGTCAATTCAAGAAATCTTAAATTCACTTAAGGTTAATCAAGAAAATGGATTAACTTCTATTGAAGCGAAAAAAAGACTCGAAAAAGACGGACTAAATAAGTTACCAGAAAAAAAGAAACAAAGTCGCTTTGTCTTGTTTTTAAAACAATTTCATGATCCGATGATTTATATTTTACTTGCTGCGGCGATTATTTCTTTTGTCGTTGGTTTAATACAAAGTCATCTTGATTTAAGTGAAACGATTATTATTTTAGCAATTGTTTTATTAAACGCGATTGTCGGCTTTGTTCAAGAAGTAAGAGCTGAAAATGCTTTAGAAGCTTTAAAGAAATTATCCGCACCAACATGTTTTGTAAGGCGCGACAAAGAAGTTAAAGAAATCAAGGTCGAAGAACTCGTAAAAGGCGATATTGTAATCCTTGAAAGCGGAACACTTATCGGTGCCGATATTCGTCTTTTAACTTCTTTTAATTTAAGAACTGATGAATCGTCTTTAACAGGTGAATCTTTGCCAATTGAAAAAGACCATAAAATTGTTTTTTCTTCAGCGGTTGGTGTTGGTGACCGTCTTAATACAGTATATATGTCAACACCAGTTGTTTATGGTCATGGCGAAGGTGTTGTCATTAAAACTGGTGAAGAAACTGAAATTGGCCAAATCGCTAAGATGATTGTTAGTGAAAATGAACAATTAACACCTTTACAAAAGCGTTTAGCGGAGTTTTCAAAGCTTTT
>JAAYJX010000025.1 GCA_012522695.1 Erysipelotrichia bacterium | reverse complement strand
GGGGATTTTTTAATAAAAAAATGGACAGAGTTGAATTTCCTATATTGGTAATATAAATAGACACATTGTCTGTCTATATTTTAATGATGAGGACAAATTGTCCTATTGTTATTGACTAGATAGGACACAATGTTGTATATTGTATTTAGGTGAAATTATGAATATAAAAGAGAGAAGAGCCAAATTAAATATAACACAAGCTGAATTATCTAAGCTTACTGGTTTATCGACACGTACAATTAGACGCTACGAACTAGGAAATGTTTCGAAAATAAAAGAACAATATATTTTAAGATTGATGGATGAGTATTTTAAAATTGACGAAGAACACGGAATCTTAAAACAAGACGATATTGTTTCTAACGTTACTGAACTAGCGAAATCATATGACATAAGTTTAGTTTATCTTTTTGGATCATATGCTAAAGGTAATGCAAGTGAACTTTCTGATGTTGATTTACTTATAGATACAAAAGAGAAAGGGCTACGTTATTTTGGTCTAATCGAAGAACTACGCGAAACACTAAAAAAGAAAATTGATATCATTCGCATTGAGGACTTATTAGAAAATAGTGAATTATTAACTTCTATTTTACGCGACGGAATAAAAATTTATGGATAGAAAAAAAGACGATAAATATTTTTTAGAAAAAGTGCTTAGAGATCTTGCTTATTTAATAAAAGCAACATCAGGAATTACTAGAAAAGAACTAGAGAAAAACGAAATGATGATGGACTCCATAATGTTTAGATTCATTCAAATAAGTGAGAACTTAAAAAGAATCTCGGACGACATTAAAGAGGCAAGTCCCCATATTCCTTGGTCCCTAGTCGCAGGATTAAGAAATAAAATAGTACATGAATATGGACGAATTGATTTAACCATAATTTATGATGTTCTTAAAAACGATTTAGAAAAACTCTATAGTGATATTAATAAACTTATTTCATGATTTAGAACACAAAATCGTATTAAATTCAATAATAGGAGTATAAAACAACTAATATTAGAAACAGACTTTAATTTCGATAGCATTGGGTGAAATTTATAATAGCACTATAAGAACTTTTTAATTATTCTCACTTTACGTTTCATAGATACAAACTAGTTTAAATAGAAATGTTTGCCGTTGTTCTAACACTTTTTTGAATCAATTAAGTGAAATGACGTTAAATTGTCATCCCGATACGAGAAAAGAAGATGCCATTTAATTGCGCATCCCCCCATAATTTTGCCTAAAGAGGGTAAAATAAAAGGGGGATTTTTTTAGAAAAATTATGGTCGCCCCCAAATAAACTCCAAAAACAATGGACAAAGCCACCACTTTTGGAATATAATGTTTAGGGAGATAAAAATCATGAGAATTAATCGAGATGAATATCTAAATAGGTTGATTGATAGTAAGTGGAATGGTCTTATTAAGGTAGTAACTGGGATTAGACGCTGTGGCAAATCATATTTACTAAATGAGCTGTTTTATCAACATTTATTGAATTTTGGAGTAAGTGAAGACGATATTATTAGGATTGCACTAGATGATGATGATTATGCCCATCTTCGTGACTCGGCTGTTTTAATAAAAACACTTAAAGAACTAACTAAGAGCAAAGAAAAGAAGTACTACTTAATAATTGATGAAGTGCAATTGTGCCGGGGTTTTGAAGGAGTGCTTAACGGACTACTTTATAGACGAAACATTGATATTTATGTTACTGGTAGCAATTCGAAATTTTTATCGAAAGACATAATTACTGAATTTAGAGGGCGAGGTTTAGAAATAAATCTATTACCCCTATCTTTTTCTGAAATATTGCCGCTATATGATAATCCGAGCAAAGCATTAGCGGATTATTTAATGTATGGTGGGTTACCACTTATGCTTACTTTTAAAAGTGAAAGTGGGAAACGAAATTATTTATCAAATTTATTTAAGACGGTTTATATTAACGATATAACGAGTCGTTATACCATCGAACACACGGATGCAATAGAACGAATAATCGATTTATTAGCTTCTTCAATCGGCTCACTGACGAATCCTAATAAAATAACGAAAACCTTGACTAGCAAAGGACAACCAGGAATTGACTATAAGACGGTCCGTAATTATCTCGATTATATTACGGACGCTTACCTTTTTTTAAAAGTCGATCGTTATGATGTTAAAGGCAAAGCGTATTTCGATACGATTAGTAAATATTACGCAACTGATTTAGGATTACGTAACGCACGTTTAAACTTTCGACAATTTGAAGAAAATCATTTAATGGAGAACGCAATCTATTTAGAACTAATTAAAAGAGGATTTAGTGTCGATGTTGGTATTGTGGGAGTGCGAGATGTAGTAGAAGGAGTGCGAAAGGCAAAACAACTTGAGATTGACTTCATCGCAAACAAAGCCGATAAAAGGTATTACATCCAATCGGCATATCAGATTCCAAACAAAGAAAAGGCGATCCAAGAACTACGACCATTTAAAGCGGTTGGTGATTCTTTTAAAAAGATACTTGTTGTCCGTAATGACTTTGCACCAATTTATAATGATGAAAACGGTGTTCTCCATATTGGCCTTTTAGATTTTTTAAGTGATCTCCATAGTTTAGATAAAGGTTAATTCCAAAAACAGTGGTAATTGCCACTATTTTTTGAGACTAGAAATTTTAATTCACTATAAACTAATTTATTAATGATATTAAATAAGTAACGGAAAAATTGTGTACTATTTTAAAACAAAATGTAATGTATTACTTACTAAAGTAAGGCCATTATTTTAACATCTAAACTACGATGTTTATTGTTGAACGATTATAGGTAGGGGTTATAGTTTAATTGGTTTCTGTTGATGAATTGAAAAAATGCGAAAAAGTTAAAAAACCTTGTTCTTTTCAAGTTCATTTAAAACGAAAGCAAGTTCAACAGTTAATAAACGCTCCATCGTTTTTTTTCGTAACGGATTGTCATAGTCTTTATATTTTTTAAGTTTAATGTTCCAAGGCATATATCGTCCAGTTTCATGATCATCATCATCTTTTTCACCACTTATTTCACCTGCAAAATAAGCTGTTAAAGTAGTAATATCATCTTCAACAATACCAGCGCCCTTACCAGAAACAAAGAAACAGAGTTTACGTGATTGGATATCTGTTGGTTGGCTTTCAACACTAACACTAAATTCATAGTATTCACCAGTATCGTAAATTAAGGTAAAGTCATTACCTAAATCAAGCAGATGATAGTTTGTCATATAATCTTCTTTTTGTGGATTAAAATAATGATAAAAACCTTCAGGAATAAAATCTAACTTTTTATTTTTAAACATAAAGTAGTGAGTAAACATTGCTCGCATTGAAACAAGGATAACAACGCCAAGCGTAAATAAATCAACATCTTCTCGAACAAGCAAAACCCGATTTAATCTTGTGGGATATTCTTTAAAAAAAACACTAATTTTACGATAACGCATAAGTGCTCCTTTCGGTTTCCCTCTTGTTTATATGATACACTTTTTTTAATATATTTCACAACAGTTAAAACAATGTGAAATTGTTATAAATAATAAAGTGTAAATGAATGAATTTTTAATAAGAAATAATTTATATTCCCGATAAGAAACATTACTGTTATTTATTAAGTTTCCATGGTGTAAAAACAAACAATATAACCGATAAGTAATATTCTTGTAATAAAACTTGAATATTTTGTCATAAATGATATAATATTACCGTAAGGGTATATTATGGATGTAAAATATATTGGCAATGCAGTTAAAGAGAGAAGAAAAAGTTTAGGATTAACACAAGCATATCTTGCAGCGCTTTCTAATACGGGCGTTAGGTTTATCATTGAACTTGAACGTGGAAAACCAACCGTTCAACTACATAAAGTTTTTGATGTGTTACGTGTGCTTAACTTGAAAGTTGAGATTAAAGTTAATGAATAAAATTTTAAAAGTATATCTTGAAAAGGAATATATTGGTGAACTCATTGAAAAGGATGGTCAACGACTACGTTTTGTTTATGATTTAGACGCAAAATCAGACATTTCGTTAAGAATGCCTCGTTCAACACAAACTCATTATCATAAAGCAACGTATGCTTTTTTTGAAAATTTACTGCCCGAAGGAAATATTCTTGAATTAATTGCTCGGGGCAAAGGTGTTTCGCAAAATAACCCGTTTTCTTTGCTTAGTGTTATTGGCGAAGATTGTGCTGGAGCGATCCATTTGCATCAATATGTCCCACTCATTCCAGAAAAACTCCCTGAATATATTAGTAAAACGGAGCTTAATCAAATTATAAGTGGCAAAAATAACGCACGTTTTATTTATCAAAAAGGAAATCGCTTTTCACTCGCGGGTGCGCGAGATAAGACGACCGTTATGATTAAAGATGATAAATTTTACGCGCCTAACTTTTTTTATCCCTCCACCCATATCATAAAATTTGATAATCATCACTTTGCAAATATTTTACACAACGAATTATTTTGCACCTTATTAGCAAATTCGCTTGGCCTATCAACTTCAAAAATGGAACTTATTACCGAAAATGATGTACCATACTTGTTAATCGAACGATTTGATCGAGCGAAAAATCCAAACGAAATACGGCGACTACATCAAGAAGATTTTTGTCAATTGTTATCTGTTAGTTCAAAAAATAAATATCAAAAAGAAGGTGGACCATGCTTTAGAAGCGTAATAAAAACGATTAATGAATTTTCTTATCGCGTTGCTAGCGATACATTAATGATTGCGAAAATTTTAGTATTTAATGTTTTAATTGGCAATTGTGATTATCATGGAAAAAACTTATCATTGCTCCATACGACGCGCTCACTAACACCATTTTATGATTTAGTCTCAACCGTTATTTATGAACATATATCGACGAATATGGCAATGTCAATTAATAAAAAATACGAAGTCAATGATATAAATAAACAAGACATTACTAACGAATTTAATAAATGGGGAATAAACGGTGAACGAATGTTTGCCTTAATTATTAATGATTTTAAACATATTGTGAAATACGCCCAAGCCCTTAGTAAAGAAACCATATTTACTTCAAAACAAGCAACCATATTTAAAATAATTGAATTTATTGAAAGACAATTTATTAGGTTACAATAGCTTTAAGCGAACAGCCGTTATTTTAGTTAATAAAACATTGCGAAAAGAAAAGGCACCTTATCAATCCTGGAAAATAGTAAACGAGAAACGAATAATTTGTTAAATATTAGAGACAATTATGAACGCCTAATTGTAACTTATGACTATAAAGATGTTGGCATGATTGATGGAATTGAAATTGTACACTTAAAAGACTTCTTACTTAGAGATTAGACAATATAATTTTTAAAGTAATGAGTAAAAGTCTAAAATAGAACATATCAACGGGACTCATTAAATGAAAACAAACAAGCAAATAGCAAAAATCTTAATTCCAATAATCGCCGTTTTGATGATGGGATCATGTATTAATCAAGAAGATGAGAAAAATGTCATTTTATCTTTTAAATATATGTCTATCGTTTATGATTCAAGCGTAACTAATTTCTCTTTTTGTGAAGACCCTGATTATCCAAATTTGGTTGCTAGTTATGAAGTCGAAAAAGATCATATTATTTCTTCCTTGGATTTAGCAAACATTGGACAACTGACAAGATTCATTCCGCATAATCAAGGTGGGTATTATACAAAAACCGGATATTATTCAGATTATTTAAATCCTTTATCTGGAAGTAACCT
>JAAYJX010000024.1 GCA_012522695.1 Erysipelotrichia bacterium | reverse complement strand
TACCAAACATGAGATTTCAAAAAATATTAACTTTGCTTATCTTGCCTTTAATTTTAGGTAGTTGTGATAATAAAGAACCATTCATCTCAATTATGCAAAATCCACATGTTGATGTTTCTAGTAGTGAGTTTCTTGATTATGTCCGTCATACGAATAGTGAAGAAATTTTATATTTAATCGAAAATAATGAACCATTTATTTTTTATCTTGGTTCAAATAGTTGTTATGGTTGTTCGCTTTTTAAACCTAATTTAATAAGTTACATCCAAGAAACAAAAGCCTTAGTTTATTATTTAAATGTTGATATACCTAGTGATTATGAAGCTTATGCTGATATTTGGTACGAATACCAAACGATGTTTAAACTTCCTCTTGAAGTCCCTTATTTACTTTTTATTAAAAATCAAACTACTTTTAAAAAGGGTTCTGTTAGCAAAATGACTTCAGAAAAATATGAGACTTTTGAAAAGATGATGAACCAATTAGTTAAAGTTACACCTAATCGCTTATATTCATCTTATGAAAAAGTTGAGACAAAATTTGTTAACGCTTCAAAAAGTTTATTTATTTTTTATGAACGCAAAGATGAAAAAAGCCGCCAAATATTTCAAAATTATCTTCTTCCATTTTTATTAAAACAGCAAAAGGAAGTAGAAATTGTTGATTTATTGAACTTTTCTAGTGAAGATAAAACTAATTTATATAATTTATTTTCAATAATAGAAGCACCATCTTTAACAGGATATATTTGTGAAAACCAAGTAGTTGTTCATAAGCATGAATTCGTTGAAAGCAATCTTGAAAACGATTCTTTTTTAAATTTATATTTTGAAAATTAGTTATTTAACTCTGACTTTTTTTAAAACAGCAGCTTGATAAACACCGTCTAAATATTCAATATCAACATGGCCTAAAACTAAAGGTAAACAATATTCAATAAAACTTTTATCCATTAATTTTTCATCATTACTAATCATTGATTCAGGAATTGCTTTAACCGCGTTAGCAATTTCTCCAACGTCACCTGGGAAATAATCAACGTGATAAGGATCGCTAGAAAGACGGCGAATACAAACCATAATTCCACTTAATCCTTGTAAAGCATATTGAACAGCAATTTTACCACAAGCAATCGCTTCTTCTTGATCAACTTTACTAATTAAAATCGGGTTTGCTCTTTGTGGTAAAGAAAGTTCAATATTACGAGTTGGATAACCAAGTTCTTCACGAATTAAACTAGCTAGTTCACTAGCAACTCCACTTAATTCAACATGATTAAAAGAATCGACAAAAGCTTTTGATAAATCACGTTCAAAAACTAAACCTTCGGAAACAATTGCGACGACGTTACCTTTTTCTTTATAAATACGGTCAACGTCTTTTAAAAATTGTTCAGTCGAAAAATCTTGTTCTGGTAAATATAAAAGATCAGGTTTTAAATGATCAGGAAGTAAAGCGACACTTGCCGCTAGCCAGCCACAATTACGGCCCATAGCTTCAACGACCATAATTTTTGACTTACGATAAGAACGAGCATCAATAATAATTGATTGAACCGTATTAATAATATGCTTAGCCGCACTACCAAAACCTAAGGAGTGATCAGTTAGGGCTAAATCATTATCAACTGTTTTTGGAACACCAATTACTTTACAATCATATTTTTTTTCTTCACATAGTAAAGAAATTTTATAAGCCGTATCCATTGAGTCATTACCGCCGTTAATGAAGACATATCCAATATTATGCTTTTTAAGCGTATTTAAAATGCGCATATGTTCTTCACTATGAAAATCTTTTGGAAGTTTATAACGGGTTGAGCCTAAAGCTGCTCCGGGTGTTTGTTTTAAAAGCTTAATTGTTTTTTCTTCTTCTTTATTTAAATCAATTAAGTCATCATTTAATAACCCTTCAATCCCATGAATTGATCCATAAATATCACCAATTAAATCAGGGTGCTTTCGCGCTTCAATTATTGCTCCATAAAGTGAAGAATTAATGACCGCAGTCGGTCCTCCACTTTGAATATAAACCATAGCTTTTTTCATTTCTTGTCTCCTTATAATTTATTTTATTTCAACATCGATACCACGTAAGACATCAAATGTTTTCATTTCTATTTCTTTATCTGGATCAGTAACACCTAATGAGTCAACGATAACATGAGCATTAGGTAAGGCGGTTTTTACAACAACAGCATTTGCTAAAACGCAAATTGAAGTAATAAGACCGACAAGCGTGACTTCATCATAATTATGCTTTAATAAATATTCATATAATTTTCTTGAACCATACGTATCTTTATCAAAAACTGGATATTTTTTACTAATTTCTCCAACTTTGCCATAAATTTCTGCACCAAAAGTACCTTCTAAACAATGCGGGAATGGTTTATGTTTTCCTTCTTCAGTTAATAAATAATCACTTTGATGAATGTCTCTTGTAAAAACGATATCATCTTGAGAATGTTCAAACTCATCAATTAATTTCAATAGATGTGGTTTAATATTTATAGCTTCTAAAAAACTATACGAACCATCAACAAAATCGTTTTGAAAATCAACAATAATAAGAAGTCTTTTCTTTTTCATCATACGTTCATATTCTAATAGAAGAGCGTCGTTTTGTAAAGTTTAATCTAGATTAAAGGTTATAAAGATGAGATATTAAATTTAAAATGATGAAGTTTACTTCATTTTTTTCATAAAAAGCAAAAAATAAGCGATCGTTATCCAAATGTAAGCGTTTGCAAAAAGCAAAAATATTTTGTATGCTTTTATATATATTATAAAAAGGAGATACTAACATGACTTATACATTAAAGTATTTAGGAGAAGAAAAACAATTCACAAAAAAAATTAAATTACTAAGCCTCGTTGAAGATAAAGAAATGAAATATATTTGTGCTCGCGTTAACAATCGGATTCGCGAGTTAACATATGAAGTTAATGAAGACGCCGTTGTTGAATTTTTAACTGTTGAAGATTCCGATGCCATGAAAATTTATGAAACTTCTTTACGTTATTTAATTGCTATGGCGTTTCAACGCGTTGCCCCACATTTAGAAATTCGTTTTAGTTATAATATTTCACGCTCAATTTTTGTGCAAATTTTAAACGAAGATCAACCTAGTACAATTAATCTTCTAAGACAAATCGAAGATGAAATGCAAAAAATCATTAAAGCTAATTACCCGTTAGTAAGAAAAGTTGTTTCAAAAGAAGAAGCAGCTAAAATTTATGCCAAATTTAAACAAGATGATAAATTAAAACTATTAAAATATCGTCCAGAAAGAACAGCGCATTTTTACGAATGTAAAGGTTATTTAAACTACATGTTTGGACGAATGGTCCTTTCAACAGGTTATTTAAAAGATTACAAGATGCGCCTTTATTCACCTGGTATTATCGTTCAATATCCACGTTCAGAAAGTAAAGGTGAAATACCTAAATTTGAAGATGCACCGACATTTGGTAAAACATTAAAAGACTCACATTTATGGGGCAAAATTGCGCGTGCTGATGTAATTAGTAAAATTAATGAACATATTGAGCAAAATGGTCTTGTTGACTTTATTAATATTTGTGAAACAAGACATAATCGAATGTTAACTGAGCTTGGTGATATGATTGAAGAAAATATAGATACCGTTCGCTTAATTTGTATTGCAGGTCCTTCTTCAAGTGGGAAAACTACGTTTTCTAACCGTTTAAGAATTGAACTTTTATCACGGGGAATTAAACCAATTCGCTTAAGTATTGACGACTATTATTTACCAAAAAGCGAAGCCCCAAAAGATGAATTTGGTGAACCTGATTTAGAATCAATTAATGCTTTAGACGTTGAACTTTTTAACCATAATATGCTCGAACTTATTAGCGGCAATGAAGTACAATTACCGCGTTTTGATTTTAAGTTATCAAAAAGAGTGCCAGGACGTATTTTAAAAGTTGATATTGACCAGCCAATTATTATTGAAGGCATTCATGCTTTAAATGATTTATTAACTGAAGATATTCCTAAGCATCAAAAGTTTAAAATTTATATTGCTCCTCAACCTCAAATTAACTTTGATAACCATAATCCAATGTCGTTAACTGATTTACGTCTTTTAAGACGTTTAGTTCGTGATAATAAATATCGTAATGCTTCAGCAGAAGAAACAATCGGGATGTGGCCAAGTGTTCGTAAAGGTGAATTTAAATGGATTTATGATACACAAGAAGGAGCCGACTATGTTTATAATTCTTTCTTAAGTTATGAACTCTCAGTTATGAAAAAATATGCTTTACCACTTCTTGAACAAATCGACGCAAATTCGGTACATTTTCCTGTCGCTGAAAGACTTATTCGCCTTTTAAAATATTTTTATGATATGGAAGATGAATGGGTACCGAGTAACTCACTTCTTCGCGAATTTATCGGCGGCTCATGTTACGCTGATGTTGATAATTAATTTGTCTTTTTAGCTTTTAAAGATTTTAATTTAGCGCGTTCTAATTTATACAAATTATGTAATTGAACAAAATATATTTTTTGCATAAATAAAAAGCGTTTTTGATCTTCTTCTTGAACGAGCTTTAAATATAAACTTGAAAAGATTTTTTCAATATTAAAAAACGATTCGTATAAATGTAAAACACTTAAGTGGCGAAAATATTGTTTTGAAGAATAAATTAAAAGAGGTGAACTATGAATAACTTCCGAAGACATTTCATAAACTTTCGCGTTTTTAGAAAGTCCTGCTAGCTTTTGAACCCCATCACGAAAGTTTAATTTAAAATCATTTGGCAATAAATTTTTATCCAAAGTAAATAACCATCCATATTCAATAAAACGCTTCATATCTTTACTTTTTAAGTCCAAATCACGCATTTTTTGTTTGATTTCAACAAAAATCTCGTCGGTTTTTTCTTTTGTATAAAGTCCGCCACGGAAAGCAACGGCGTACTTCATATGAGTTAAATAAGCAGGAATTAATTCCTTTTCATGTTTTACTAAAAGCAAAAGAACACACTCATTTTCATGAAGTGTTCGCCACGTGGAAAAAGCTTCTGTTTCAAAACCGTTTATTAATAAATCCATAATTGCTTTCATAAGGGAAAAGCTCTTAACGAGCATATCGATAATTAAAGTTGTTTGAGGTGTTTTTTGTTTTAATTTTGATAAAACACCTTGAACGAAATTTAAATAAGTAATAAGTGTTGAAATAACAGGTGAAAAACGCGTTAAATTCGTTCCGCTTTTAAAGGCTAAATGCTCATTCGTATAATATTTATCTAAACTAATACTAATTAACATTTGCATATATTTTTCTTTAGTGTCTTCGTTTAATAATTCATTCATTAAATTTTTCTTAACACTTAAAGAATAATCGTGTTCATTAACAATATATAAAATCATCACCAAAGGATTAAATGAAAGCTGTCGATTAAAAAGATTAGCTTCTTCAACACTTTTATTCGCTTCTAAAGCATTTAAAAATACTTCATACAAAAAAGAAGCATCGAGCCGATTTTTATAGCCTAAATTTTCTAAGATAGAATTAAAAGCATTAAAGTCGATTTTTATTTTTTCCATTTACTTTACCTTAAAAGAACGCGTTGAGTTAATTGCTTGCTGCCAACCTAGATATTTTTTATATGCTAATTTTTGATCCATTTTTGGTTTATATACTTCTTTTAAGCAATGGTTTTTACGAATTTCATCTAAACTCGTCCAATACTTACTGCCAAATCCCGCCATATAAGCAACACCCAGAGCCGTTGTTTCTAAACACTTTGGTAAATGAATTTCACAATTTAAGAGGTCGGCTTGAAATTGAAGTAATAGTTTATTTTTTGTCGCACCACCATCAACACGTAAAATTTTAACTTCTAGAGAAGATTCTTTTTGCATCGTATCAATAACGTCTTTACTTTGAAAAGCAATCGCTTCTAATGCGGCCCGTGTAATATGCGCTTTATTCGTACCGCGAGTAATACCAAAAATTGCTCCACGGGCATTATCATCCCAATAAGGCGTTCCAAGACCAACAAAAGCTGGAACAAAATAAACGCCTTGTGAATCTTCAACTCTTCGTGCAAGTTTTTCGCTTTCATCGCTTGTTTTAATTAAATTCATTTCTTCACGGAGCCATTGAACAACTGCACCACCAACAAAGACGCTACCTTCTAAGGCATAATAAATTTCATCATCTAGTTTCCAAGCAATTGTCGTTAAAAGTCCGTTATGAGAAAAAACAGGTTGAGTACCAGTATTTAAAAGAGCAAAACAACCAGTTCCATATGTATTTTTTAAATCACCTTCATAAAAACAAGCTTGCCCAAAAAGAGCGGCTTGTTGATCGCCTGCAACTCCAAATATATGAACGTCCTTACTAAAAAAAGAAGCAATACCATAATCACCATTTGAATTTTTAATTTCTGGTAGCATAACTTTAGGAATATTAAATATTTTTAATAAATCGTCATCCCAAGTATTTGTTTTTAAATTATAAAGCATCGTGCGACTTGCATTAGAATGGTCAGTTGCATGAATTTTACCTTTAGTTAAATTATAAATTAACCAAGTATCAACTGTCCCAAATAAAAGTTCACCACTTTCAGCACGTTTTTGTCCATTACTTATTTTATCTAAAATAAAACGAATCTTAGACGCACTAAAATATGGATTAATTAAAAGACCAGTTTTTTCTTGAATATAATCACGATGCTTTTCGACTTTTTGACAAATATTAAGTGATTGACGAGATTGCCAAACAATTGCATTATAGACAGGTCGCCCACTAACTTTATCCCAAACAATTGTTGTCTCACGTTGATTAGTAATACCAATCGCATGAATATCTTTCATTGTTTTATTCGAAATAACGAGTAATTCATTAACAACATCAATAACACTTACCCAAAGCTTTAATGCCTCTTGTTCAACCCAACTCGGCTTAGGATATAAACAAGTTACTTCACGCATAGCTTTAAAACATAGTTCTCCTTCTTTATTAAAAAGGAAAGCTCTTGTTGATGTTGTTCCTTGATCAATCGCTAATATATATTTACTCATGTTCATGCCTCACATACATAATTATACATAATTAGTACTATTGCTATAATTATTTTCTTTACAACTCGACGATCATTATAATAGTATATTATATACGCTTATGAGACATTAAATTAAAGATGAGGATGGATAAACATGAAAAAAAGAAATAATAATAAACTATTTTTAGCAGGAATTTTTATTGCTTTAGTATTTTCGATTGGCGCAGGTATTAGTTTTATTAAATTAAGAAGCCCTGCTGAAACGTTAGGTGAAAGAGTGGGGCCAAGAGGAAAACTTCCTTCAAAAATTAATATTAGTGATTTAGATGATGATGAAGTTAATAGTTATTACGCTGGTGTTGATGGCTTGTTTGGTGATGATTTAAAAGAGACTTTAAATGATATTATTAAAGATCATCATGAATATGATTACAATAGTGCAAGTGATCGTACTGCATATAAAATAATGGATCGCAATTGGGATTTTAGCCCTGCTTCTGAGATTGACTTAGAAGACTATGATTACGAAAATGATAACCCTTATATTCGTAAATTATATGCTGATTATAATAATGATATAGAAACAGCTGATCGCTTTAAAAATGAAGGAGCTTCTCGTGTTAGTTTTGATAAAGAACACATTTGGGCGCAAAGCTTAGGGGCTTTTGGTCGTCGATACGGAGGTGGTAGCGATTTTCATCACCTTTTACCTAGCGATGTTAAAGGAAATCAAGCCTTCCATAGCAATTATAATTTTGGAGAGCCTGATACAAATACAAAACAATATCTTAACGATTATGATACGCCCGTAGGAATTAATGGTTATGTTGAAGCTTTCACAGAAGAAGGTCTAGGTGAAAAGGTTTGCGAACCTTTAGATGAATATAAAGGCGATATTGCTCGTGCAATGCTTTACATGCCTATTCGTTATAATGTCCACTTGAATGAAGATCATCCGCATCTAGAATTAGTTAATGGCTCGCCTGCCGCAAGGCCTTCTACTACTGAGCAAAGCGGCTTAGCTGGAGACTTGGCAACACTTTTAAAATGGCACGTAGAAGATCCTGTCGATTATTATGAAATTCATCGTAACAATTTAATCTATAATAATTTTCAATTAAATCGTAATCCATTTATTGACTATCCTGAATGGGCCGAAATGATTTATGATCCTAATTATAATGGCCCAGGAGCAAGTACCGCTCCAGGCATGAGCACTGCGGTTGGTGATCCCGGTGTTTTAGTCGAAAGTATTACTTTAAATAAGACGGTTCATTCAATGGATAAAGGTCATGAATATACATTAAGTGCAACTATTTTACCGACAAATGCTGAATTTAAAGCTTTAAGTTGGTCTTCAAGCAATACAAACGTTGCAACTGTCTCAAATGGACGTGTTTCTTCACTAGCTTATGGCACGACAACAATTACTGCTACTGCCACTGATGATAGTGGCAGAAGCGCAACTTGTGAAATTACTGTTGAAGCCCAATTTGAAAAAGAAGTCGATCGTCTTGAAGTTGTTAATTTTCAAAAAAATATATCTTTTGGCAAAATTTATCCAAAGGAATCCTTAACTGTTTATTTATACTTTGAAGACGAATCTTATGATGATGTAACTTCTGAAGTTAAAGTCTCTTTGCCAAATACTCATCTTTTAGGAGAACAAGTTGTTAATGTCCAATATAGTACTTATAGTGCAACTTATGAAGTTTTTGTAACAAATGATGATGCACTTTTATCATATTCTGAAGAAGGGCTTTGGTATGAATCACCTGTAGCTGTTGATGGTGTAATTGAGGGGTGGAATAACATCGGAACAGGTTCTTATCCTGCTGGAGATATCAAGTTGGAAAAAACAGGCAACTATGTTTATAAAACCGATATTTGGGACGAAACTGCTTCTCAAAACATCACTGAAATGGATGTTATCGTAATGATTAAATATAATACTGGCGGAACTTCAACAGAAAATAAACTAACCGTTGATTTACTAAATGGTAGTCTTGGAAGCATTGTCGCCACAGAACATAAGGTAGCTCTAAAGAAAACCTCTTTCACAGAAGAAACTTATTCATTTTCTTTTGAGACTCCAAAAACAATAACTGGAATAAAATTTACATATACAAATAAGGGTGGCGGTAATTATGCCCTAAGATACGTTCTTGCTAAGCCCACTTACCAACACGCTGACTATCTTCCACAAGCCGAAGCTTGGGCTACTTATTTTCTAAATAAGACAAGTGATCAATGTGAGGCTCTAGAACCTCAAAGAGAAGAAGATTGGATTATTTTAGGTGGCGAATTTAATCTAATGCATTCTACTTCAAAAGCTTTTTATACGGGTTCGAATAATTCGGAACTTGTTTTGGCAGCAATTGATCGATATAACGCGATTATTCGAGCACACCCAGAAAACGAACCTTTTATCGCTGGTTTAGAAAACGTTCAAATAAATGTTTTACCAAAAATATTAAATAATAACATAATAATTATTTTGACAATAATTTTGTTATTATCTTCTACAATAATTTCACTTTATGTTTTGGAAACATATAGAAAAACTAAAAAATATGAAATCAAATAACCTTTTTAAAAGAAATTTAGTTTTTCTTTTATCGCTTGGCACTCTTATTTTAAGTGGTGTCGCTACATATTCTTCGTTTCTTTATAAACAAAGCACTGAAACAAGTGCGGCAGTTGGCAATTATACAACCAACCCAAATACTTATTACACAAGTGTTGAAAACAAAACACAAAACCAATTACTTTGGGGACTACATGACCTAATGATTTCAACGCATCGTACTTATACACATTATGATGATATGGGCAAATATAACTATCAAAGTTATACTGATAAAGACCCAAATAATTCAAATAATATTTTAGCGTGGTATTCACGTGCTTCAATTCCTAAAGCGTGGTCGGGAGGTTTATATGATCGCGAGCATGTATGGCCTCAGTCTCTTTCTGAAAACTTATTTGGTAAAACTGGAGCGGGAAGTGATATGCATCATATTCGTCCAACAATTATAAATATAAATGGTACAAGAGGTAACAAATTGTTTGGAAATGTTGGAAACTCTTATAGTACTGTTACTTATGGAACAAATAATTTAATTAGCAAATATACCTCAAATATTTTTGAACCTCACGATCAAGTAAAAGGTGATGCAGCACGTATCATTATGTATTTATATGTTCACTACAATAGTTCAAAAGCTTTAGGTAATGGTTCTAATGTTGAGTCTTACACAACAACTTTACCTATAACTAACGTTATACAAGGAGCGACTAATAAAGCCGCTTTTGATTTACTTTTAAACTGGCATGAATTAGATCCGGTCGATAATTTAGAAATTGCAAGAAATAATCAAGTCGCAATATATCAAGGTAATCGTAATCCCTTTATTGATCGTCCTGAATTTGCTTCTTATATATGGGGAGAGGCGGCTGCACCAACAGCTTTATCTATTTCGCCCAATACATATAGCATTGCGATTAATGAAGAAAAAACTTTAAGTGTTACACCAACACCAACAAATGCAAATAAATCTGTTAATTGGTCCTCTTCTAATTCAAATGTTGTTGGTGTTACTAATGGAATAATCAAAGGAATTAGTGCAGGAACTGCGACAATAACTGCTGCATCAACATTAAATAGTAGTGTAAAAGCAACAGCGACCGTTACCGTTTCTCATGTTGGTGTTACCAGCGTCTCTTTACCGAGTACAATTACGATGAACCTTAATGAAACACAAACAATTATTCCTACGTTTGTTCCGTCCAATGCTTCAAACAAAAACGTTACTTGGAATTCTTCTAATACAAGTGTTGCTACGATTCATTCAACTAGTGGCTTAGTAACTGCTAAAAAGGTTGGCAATTCAACTATAACAGTCACAACACAAGACGGTAACAAAGTTGCAACATCAGCATTAGAAGTTACTGAAGTGGGAGGAGCAGAAGTTACTTACACCGTTTCTTCAACAACTTCGGTAACAACAAGTGGAACGCAACCTCCTGGTTCTACCGCAACCTACTCTCAAACTTATTCTGCAACCCCTGGTCAACACACTAAAGGAAACAGCGCAACTCTAACTTTACAAAAATATTTAGGGTACAAAATCAATAAAATTATCTTATCTATGCGGTCTAACAAAAGTAATGGGGCTGGAAAATTAGATTATTCATCAAATGGAGGTTCTAGTTACATTAATATAATTCCTGAGTCAGCTTTTAACACTTCAAATTGGAATGGAGCGTATATTGATACTAGCTATGTTGATATTGAAAAATCGCTAAATATTATTGCAACGAGTAGTGATATTATTTTTAAAATAACCGCTACTGTGAATTCTCTATATTGTGAATCTTTTACAATTGTTTATGATACTTATGTTGTTTTAGATTCTTTACAAATAGTTAGTAGTCCAACGCAAATGAGTTATTTTGAAGGAGAAGGTTTTAATTATGCTGGTCTAAAAGTTTTAGCTCATTATAGTAATAATACTTCAAATGATGTGACTGAAGATGTTGATATTAATCCAGATCCACTCACCTATGGCACAACTTACGTCACAATTAGTTACACTGATGGTGAAGTTACAAAAAGTGTTAACTTAAATGGTATTAGTGTTACAAAACTTGTTTTAAGTTCTATTGTTATTAATTCTTGCCCTTATGTAACTACTTATCCATTAGGTAGTACTCAAGACTTTATGGGTCTAACTTTGTTAGCAACTTATACAAATGGTCATACAGCAATTATTAATGATGGATATACAACCTCACTAAATACAATGCTTTTAGGTGAACAAGTTGTTAATGTAACTTATGGTGATAAATCAACAAGTTTTGATGCTTATATAACAAATGAAAATGCAAATGTCGGCGTGAATGTTACGCCTTTACAACAAGCCATCGCGTGGTCAAACTACTTCTTAGAATTAACTTCACCGACATGTTTAGAAATGAGTGGAAATTTTTCGCCATATTGGTCAAAACTAAAAACAGAATTTAATTATTTTACCAGCGCTTCAAAAAATCAACTTTTTTATAATGGATCTAATAACTCAACAATTGATGAGGCGATTGAAAGATATATATTTATTGTTAAGAACTATTCTTCTTTAGATGACTTTATTACTAATTCAGAAAATGAAACATTAAACGCTAATATAAAAGAAAATTTATTCTATAAAAATGATAACTATCTCCTTCAATTAGTTATTTTCTTATCTTTACTTA
>JAAYJX010000187.1 GCA_012522695.1 Erysipelotrichia bacterium | reverse complement strand
GCGGAAAAGTTCGTAAATATGTGACCGACTTTCCAAATCATAAAACAGCAAATATGGAAAGCGTTATTGCCTTTCCACATCTTGGGGCATCAACGGCAGAAGCTGAAGATAATTGCGCAAAAATGGCCGCCTCGCAAGTTGTCGAATACATTGAAAATGGTAATTTAATTAATGCTGTAAATTACCCAAATATTAGCCTTGGTCCTAAGACAAAAGACCATCGCCTTATTGTCCTTCATCTTCACCAAGAAGGTATTGCTAATTCAATCATAAAAACAGTTGAAAAAAAGGCCAATATTAAGCAAATGGTAAGCGCAGAAAAAGGCGAATTTGCTATTACTATTATTGATTTTAATGATGTTAAAGGTGGATGCGAGAATGAAACATGTCTTCTAGATTTATTAAGCGAAGTCGAAGGTTTAATCCGTGTTCGCGTAATTCATTAACTTCCTGTATTTCGACTTAAAACATGCAAAAATAGACTATTTTAGTTAAAATTTACGATTTTATTATTGTTCCGGTCTTTAATAAGAAGGCATTTTTGGCGCTCTGTAAAGAAGTAATAATGGCAGTTTTATTAATGGTTTTTTCAACAAACAATAAACACGCTTCAACTTTTGGAAGCATGCTTCCTTTTGCAAAAAAACCTTTGTCTAAATAAGTCCTCATTTGCCCCGATGTTATAGTAGTAAGTTTAGTCTCATTTTCCTTTAAATAATTTATATAAACATGTTCGACAGCAGTTAAAATAACGAGGTAGTCAGCATCGATAATTTTTGCCACTTTTGAACTTGCATAATCCTTATCAATTACTGCCGCAATTCCTTGTAATTTATTCTCTTTTTTTATTACAGGAATGCCCCCTCCTCCTGCACAAATGACAAGGTGTTTTTCATTTAATAATGTTTTAATAATTTCACTCTCGACAACATCAACTGGCAATGGTGAAGGGACGACTCGGCGATAGCCTCTTCCACTATCTTCTTTCATTATATATCCTTTTCCTTTTTCAATTTTTAATGCTTCTTTTTGCGTATAAAAAGTGCCAATCGGTTTCGTTGGATTTTGAAACAAAGGATCGTTTTCATCAACGACAACTTGTGTTATTATTGTGGCTACTTGATAATCGATTTTTTGTTTTAAAAATTCATTACTAATGGCGTTTTGTAAATGATAACCAATATAACCCTGACTCATCGCTCCGCACTCTGGAAAAGGCATTTCTGGTGTAGAAGAAGATTCAGTAAATGCTAAATTAATCATTCCAACTTGTGGACCATTTCCGTGAACTAAAACGACTTGATGACCTTGTTTAATTAATTCAACAATAGGTTTTGCAACTTCTTTTAATAATTCTTTTTGCTCGATAGGATTATTTCCTAACGCATTACCACCAAGTGAAATGACGTATTTACTCATAAAATTACACCTCTTTTCAATATATAATTATACGGCATAATGAATATTTTTGATTGAAAAAGTAAACTTCTTTCGGATGCGTTTTTTATAAATCCTGTTTGCAATATATTGCATCGGCCCTTATAATTTATTTATTAAGAGGATGAATACCAATTATTGGTATTAGGTCAATATGTCTTTTAATAGCAAGG
>JAAYJX010000186.1 GCA_012522695.1 Erysipelotrichia bacterium | reverse complement strand
TTTCCGTCTTTATAATTTATATTTTCTTATTTTTAATTGTTGATTTATTTGCGAATAATGTTTTTGGATTTTTATCAAAGATACTACCTAATGTTTTTGAAAAAGTGGCTCTACAAAACACTTCATTTTCTACTCGTCTCTTGAACCCTAAAATTAGTTGGCTTTCTTTTTTGAAAAGTCCTTGGTATGGACACGGAATTCATGGAATGCAAATAGATCGCGATTTAATTATTTTAGATCAAGGATTCGCAGGGAATGTTGATGCCGCAACTAACACTTCCTTTTCTTTATTGGCCACTTTTGGAGTTTTTGGTTCTTTATTTACAATCGCATTAATATTAGGAATTTTATTTTGCAACGAGGAAATATTTTCTAACAAGATTTTATTACTCATTATTTTTTTAGTAATAATTAATAAGGAGCCACACACAAATATTCTTCTCACATGGATTTTTGTGTTCTTCTTTATTAAGGAGTCGTTTGATGAAAAAATAATACAAAAAAAATACCCTACCATTGAAGAAAAATTTCAAATCAAACTTTTTCTCAAAGGAGGAAACGATACAGCTGTATTATCCAAAAATTTAGTTGGAACCATCCTCATAAAAGGAATGGCGTTAATTATCAGCTTTTTCTCAGTTAGTGTTTTTTCAAAATATTTTAACAATGATCATACCTATGGACTATGGTTGGCGATTTTATCTGTGCTCAGTTGGATAATGACTTTTGATTTAGGGCTTGGGAACGGGATGAAAAATAGTCTAATTGATTCTTTTCATAGAGGAACTGAAGAAAAATCCAAAAAAATTATTGCATCTAGTTATTTATCGTCTATTTTTATCGCTTTATTTTTGTTTTTAATTGGAGTCGTTTTGGCTTTATCAATAAATTTGAATAACCTTTTCAATATTTCAGAAGAATTAGTCTCTCCTGCGTTATTAAAAACTGTTATGATTATAACTTTATTCGGCATTTCACTAGAATTTGTTTTAAAAAATATTTCTTATATTTTTCATTCTCTGCAAAAACAATTGTACGCAGGCATATTCTCATTTATTTCCAGTTTATTGCTATTTATTTTTGCATTCACATTTAAATTTCAAAATATAACGCTACAATTTGTTATCCTCTCTGTGATATATGTCATTTTTTACAATTTTCCTTATTTAATTGGGACAATTTATATATTTAAAAAACCCTTAAAAAATATTAGGCCCAAAATAAGTGATTTTGATACAAAAGTTGCCAAAGAAGTAATGGGAGTTGGGATCATATTTTTTCTTATGCAGATTTCATTATTATTTTTAAACTCTACTAATTCAATTTTAATTGCAAATATTTTTGGGTCTGATGTTGTTGTCTATTTTACAAAATATACAAAGTTATTCAATGTCATATTATCTCTTTTCACTGTAATGACATTAACTTTATGGGCGGCAATTAGAAAAGCATACGTCAATAAAAATCAGAAATGGATAAAAAAAATGAATTTTTATTTTCACCTGCTCGCAGTTGTGATGGTGATGTTGTGTGGAACGATTGTTCTATTTTTACAACCTATTTTCAATATTTGGTTAGGAGACGCTACAATAATTGTTGATTGGGTTATTGCTCTTGTATGTTTCGCTTCTATCTCGGTTCGACTATTTACCACGGTTTCATCGGCCATTTCAAATGGTCTTCAGACACTAAAACCTCAGTTGATTTGTTTGTTAACTGGTGTCATTATTAAAATTCCTTTGGTTTTTATTATAAAACTTTTGTTTGTTAATGTGCCTTGGTACTCTATAATTGTGGTTGATATTATGTGCTATATTCCCTTACTAGTTATTTTACCAATCGCAAATTATCGTAAAATAAAAAATATGAGTTGGAAGGAGGATTCAGTTGTTAGTTAAAAATAAAATTACCGCCAGCATCTTATTCTTTCTATTGATTGGATTATCACTTGTTAGTAGTATTTTTTCTGGGTTTTTTTTATTCAACCAAACAGAAAATTCTTCTATCACTTTTATTTACGATACTCTAGCAAGTAATACTTTCCATTACACGACTTCTTTTTTATTTAAGGAGGAGGAATTTTCAAACGAAAGATTAGACTGGGATTCTTATTCCAGAGAATTTGAAGATAATTCAGATTTAAAAATGAATGTAAGCAAATATTTTGGTTCCGATAGTTTAAACAAATTTAGCTTTGCTAATGATTCAAAATTAGAAACACTAAATTTTGTCGTTTTAGACACTAAAGCATATGAAAAGGAGCCTTATTTTTCAAATTCTCACGTTTATTCGCAGGAAACTAATGGTTGGAAATCGTTGGAAGAAGATTTTTCCTTTTACATAAATAGGCCTTTTGCCATGCAAATAGCCAATATTAAAGGTATTAATTATCGCGACATAATAAATAGTGAGATTTCGGTGCTTGGTCCTGATAAAAATGAATATACTTTTACTATCAGGGGGACTTTTGATGCTTCTTATTCGGAAAATAAAATAAATGAGGGAGCATACTTAGAAGATTTGTTTGGTCCTAATGTTTTTTATATGTCTAGGAAGACGGCATCATATTTTGAAACAAACATTTATTTTTCGACTTTCCGCAGCAATTCAGCAAAACAATTTACTTCTCAATATAAAAAATGGAGTGATTTTAGGAATAAATATCGTTTCAATGAGTATTTTTCTTCTGATCAAATAAATGGTTTTATACGAAGTATAAATTTATTTTATAATAATCCTTGGAGATTTTTTTGGGGGGTTTTACTTATAATTTTTAGTCTTATATCGATGGCTTCAAGTCTTATAGTAAGGTTTAATTGTAATATCGTTCTCGACGCCGATCTATTAATTAGAATAACAAAAATAAATGTTTTGCATTTGACAATGTACTTATTCTCTTTATTAATAGTTCTTGTTTTTAGGTTTTTGTTTTTTCCTTTGGGTAATGGATTTGTAATTCCGGCCCTTTTCCAAGGATCTATGCTTATGTTTTTTATCACTATATTTTTAATTTTTCTACTGCATCATATTTTTAGCTATGCAAATGAAAAATTTGCGAGGCAAAACTTATATTATTTAGTTGGCGACAATAAAAAGAAATTTATGCGCTTCGAAATAGATATTTAAAGTTGGTTCAAAAAAACATCAAATTCATTTTGGAAAACCGATATTTCTAATTTGCTAATCGCGGTTTGTCGGGCGTTAAACTTCATTCTTTCCACTTGGTCCCTCGACAACAAACAAACTTTTTTAACGGCCTCTGCAAACGATTCAGCAGAATATTTTTTAACAATTATTGAATTATATTCGTCAACTAAATAAAGGTTTAAATCACTAGTGATGTTTGCTACCACAGGCCTTCCCGCAAACAAACTCTCAGTGATTTTTGTTGGAAATCCTGCTTTTGTATATCTTTTTTTTGGCGGCCTTAACAAAATTGTAAAATCTGTTTTACTTAAATATTTCATAGCTTCTTGATGGGGGATCGTGTCTATAAAAACTACAAAGTCTTCCAAAAACCCCCTCTTAAGTGCTTTTTTTCTTATTTTTTTGTTATTCCCAATAATATATACAAAAATTCTTTCTTTTATTTTTCTGTCTAACTTTGAAAAACCTTCAATCATCATTAGCAAATCATCTTTTTTTAAAGCTTGGCCCAAATAAAGAAAAGTAATTTTCCCGTTTGAAATTTGAGATGGCAATTCTAAATGTATATCTTTATCCATCACAAAAGGAAGATAAAACGATTTTATATTTCTTTGAGCAAAATAATTATTTAAAAAAGTGCTTATCGATAAAACACCACCATCGCTAATTTTTAAAGTCTTTATAGTTTTATGGGTTGAAAAATATTTGTGCAAAAACCATGGTTTGCTAATATATTGAGAAAAATTATACCACTCCATAATGGAAAAAATTACTTTCATGCCGCATTTCTTACTTTTCTTGCAAATGTATCTTTTTAACAAAAATGAAAGTTGAAATCCTATAATAATAATATCGACATTTGAGTGTTTTTTAAAAAAATATCTAGCAAAAAAAAATTTTTCAAACCCAAAAATAAAATTTAAAATTTTAAAAGTAATGCTCCGTTTTTTTTTCTTCAAAGAGACAAATTTTCCAAATGAAAAATCATTGTATTGGAACCTTTTGGTGTTCCCTCTCCCAACGACAATTGAGTGATAACCTATTTTATAAAACAAAGCGGCTACATTCATAAAACGAAGTGATGCAGCATCTCCATCTGGAAATTTACAATATGTTAAAAAACCGACACTTTTTTTCATGTTAACAATGCACCCTCCCTATTTTCAATCCTTCTTAAAAAGATCTCTAGTGTATACTTTACTTTTAACATCTTCTAATTCCTCATTATAGCGATTAGCAATAATTATAGTTGATATCTGTTTAAAATCATTTAAGTCTTTTATAACTTTAGAATTAAAAAAATATGATTCGTCTAAAGAGGGTTCGTACACAACGACTTCAATACCTTTCGCTTTAATTCTTTTCATAACGCCTTGAATTGAAGAATGTCTAAAGTTATCAGAATCTTTTTTCATTACTAATCTGTATACTCCAACAACTTCTGGTTTTCTTTTAATGATCATATCCGCTATATGGTCTTTTCTTGTACGATTACCATCCACTATGGCTTTAATAAGATTATTGGGTACATCTTCATAATTCGCTAATAATTGTTTGGTGTCCTTAGGTAAACAATATCCTCCGTAGCCAAAAGAGGGGTTGTTATAATGACTACCAATTCTAGAATCCAAACCCACCCCTTCAATAATAGATTTTGCATCTAATTCTCTTATCTCGGCATATGTATCTAGTTCATTAAAAAATGTGACTCTCATAGCTAAATAAGTATTAGAAAATAATTTCACCGCTTCTGCCTCGGTCGAATCCATAAATAAAATCGAGACCCCTTTATTATTTGAGGCTTCTTTTAATAAATCCGCAAATACTTTTCCTGCATCTTTATGGCTACCAACAATAATTCTTGAAGGATATAGATTATCATATAAAGCCTTGCCTTCTCTTAAAAATTCTGGAGAAAAAATAATATTATCGGATTGATATTGCTCTTGTCTAGATTTAGTAAAACCAACAGGTATTGTAGATTTAATAACTATTGTTGCTTTTGGGTTTAACTTAATTGTGTTTGCAATAACTGAATCAACAGAACTCGTATCAAAATAATTAACTTTTTCATCATAATTCGTTGGTGTCGCAACAATAACGTACAATGCACCTTTAACTGCTTCCTCAAAATTAGTTGAAGCTTTTAAGTTAAGTTTGTTGTTACTAAAGAAATCACTAATTTCATGATCTAAAATGGGCGAAATTCTTTTATTAATTAAATCAACTTTTTCTTCGACAATATCAACAATTATAACTTCATTATTTTGTGATAATAATACAGCAAGTGATAGACCGACATATCCCGCTCCAATAACAGCTATTTTCATTTATTTTTCTCCTCTTTCTTTTAAATACCATTCAACAAACTTTTTTATTCCATCTTCAAAAGAAGTTTTTGGTTCATAGTTTAATAATCTCTTTGCTTTAGAAATATCTGCATATGTAATCTCGACATCGCCGGGTTGCATAGGCTCATTAATAATTATCGCCTTTTTATTAATAGTGTTTTCAATTGTGGTTATTAATGTTTTTAATTTAACTGGGTGATTATTACCTAGGTTAATTATTTCATAAACGTCTCTGTGTGCTTCTAAATAATCTATTGATTTAATTATTCCATCAACAATATCATCAATATAAGTGTAGTCACGCGCACTACTACCGTCTCCAAACATTGTAATTGGTTTATCATCTAAAATTAATTTAGTAAATTTATGAATTGCTAAATCTGGTCTTTGCCGAGGACCATAGACAGTAAAAAATCTTAAGAAAATCATATCTATATCAAATAATTTATGGTAAACATGCCCCATAACTTCATTGGCTTTTTTTGTGGCTGCGTAAGGACTAATTGCATAATCAACAATATCTTCTTCACTAAAGGGGGTTTTCTTATTATTTCCATAAACGCTTGAAGAGGAAGCTAAAATGATTTTCTTAACATTGTATTTTTTCGCCATTTCTAAGATAGAAACGGTCCCTAAACCATTATCCTTTTCGTAAAGGGGTGGATTTTCAATCGAGGGCCTGACACCCGCTCTTGCTGCTAAATGGATAATAAAATCAATATTATAATTTTTAAAAATATTTTCCAAAGCGTCTAGATCATTGATATCGTTTTTATAAAAAGAATAATTATCGTTAGACAACGCACTTGAAATATTATTATTTTTCACTATCAAATCATAATAATCATTCATGCTATCAACATTGATAGCTTTATGCCCGTTATTTAATAATTTATCAACAAGTACACTTCCTATAAATCCCGAAGCGCCAGTTATTAAAAAAGTTTTCATTTCTGCACTACTTAATCATTGATTCCGCTTTAACATGTTCTTCTTGCAAGAACGCTAAAATATCATGATAGACTTTATCATTATCTAATTCATTTAATATCTCATGACGCATTCCTGGATAGATGATTGTTTGAACATCTTTAATACCTAGCTTTTTATAAAGTTTAGCCAGTTTTAAAACACCTTTGGAATTATTACCAACTGGATCATCCGCTCCTGCTACTAAAAGAATTGACATATCTTGTCTAATCTTTTTCATGAATTTCTTTTTATGAAGACGATTAAGTCCTTTTAAAAATTCACGATAAAAGCTTTTCTTTGAATGATATAGATATCCACATTTTGGATCTAAGTTATATCGTTTAACATTATCTTCGTTATAACTAAGCCAATCAGTTGGAGTTTTATGATCTTTAATTGCTTTTGTATATGGTCCAAGCATTAAACTTCTTAAAAACGGAGAAGGTTCTTTTCTATTGTTTTTATGAACAATTAAACGAGATAAGAAATAACCAATACTAATCATTAATTTATTCGGACCATTCGTGCCACACAAAATAACTTTGTTAACGTGTTCGGTATATCTTTGAATAAAATCTTGAATAATAAAACTGCCCATTGAATGACCGAATAAATATGTAGGTAAAACAGAAATACGAAGTTTTTCTACTAATTCGTCAGCGTTTTTAACGGATTTAGAAAAACCTGAAACTGGCCAAACGCCTAGTTCTTCTTCTGTGTTTACGTTTTCTCCTTGTCCATAATGATCAATACAATAAACGTTATAGCCATGTTTATTTAAAAACGTCGCAAAGTCATCATAACGAAGGGAGTGTTCTTCCATACCTGTTAAAATAACAACATTACCAATTGGTTTTTCAATTGTCCAAGCATGTCCATATAGTTCTTCACTATTTTTTAATGTTTGTTTTATTTTATCTCTTGCCATAAATATTATTCCTCTTTTCTATATTCTAATACTTATTCATAACCATGTGGGTTCTTTTTTTGAAAAGTCCATGCATCAAGGCAACAATCTTCTATTGTTAGATGTGCTTGCCAATTAAGTTCAATTTTAGCTTTATCAACATTTGCGTAGTTTTCATCAATGTCCCCCTCTCTTCTAGGGCCAATGATGTAAGGGATTTTAATTTTATTAACTTTTTCAAAAGCAAAAACTAAATCTAAAACAGAGGTGCCTTTTCCTGTTCCTAGATTATATACTTTGTAACTTTGTTTTTCTTTTATTGGTTTTAATGCCGCTAAATGTCCTTTAGCTAAATCCACTACATGAATATAATCTCTAACGCCTGTTCCATCGTGTGTCTTGTAGTCATCACCATGAACAGTTAAAAATTCTCTTTTTTTAATTGCGACTTGCGTTATATAAGGCATTAAGTTATTAGGAATATCGTTTGGATCTTCGCCAATTAATCCACTTGGATGCGCGCCGATAGGATTGAAATAACGCAAAATAACAATATTCATATTTTTGTCTTCCTCATAGGCCTTTAAAAGTAGTTTTTCAATTTCAATTTTGGTTTGTCCATAAGGATTAGTAGTATCTTTAATCGGATCATCTTCAAAAAGTGGAACTCGATCAGGTTCACCATAAACAGTTGCGGATGATGAAAAGATAATGTTTTTAACGTTATGCTCTTTCATAACCTTAAGCAAAGTAATTGAAGAGCCAACATTATTATCAAAGTAAAGTTTTGGTTTTAATACTGATTCCCCTACTGCTTTTAAACCCGCAAAATGAATGACAACATCAATATCGTGTTTTTGAAAAACTTCTTTTAATTTTTCTTCTTCTCGTAAATCAAAATGATAAAAGGTTGGTCTAATGCCTGTTATAGTTTCGATTTTATCTAAAACAACAATTTTAGAATTAACAAGGCTATCAACAATAACAACTTCATAACCTTCATTAAGAAGTTCAACAACTGTGTGTGAACCAATAAAACCGGTTCCACCTGTAACTAAAATTGTTTTCATTTTTTTATCCTTTTGTTAAGTTCTTTTAGTAAAAGAGTTGAAGTTAAACTTGGATTAACTTTACCGTGACTTAACTTCATTACTTGACCAACTAAAAAACCTAATGCTTTACTTTTTCCATCAAGATAGTCTTGTGTTGATTGAGGATTGTTATCTAATACTTTATTAATATATTTTAAGATTAAATCTTCATCATTAATTTGTCCGGAGATATTTAATTTTTCTTTAGCTTCTTCAACATTTAGATAATTACTTGCCATTTCCAAAAACAAATCTCGACCTTGTTTATGTGATAGTTCTTTCTTTTCAACTAAATTAATTAGTTTTGCTAATTCATTCGCTCTAATAGGAAAACCCTTTACTTCTAA
>JAAYJX010000185.1 GCA_012522695.1 Erysipelotrichia bacterium | reverse complement strand
CTTACGTTTTAAAGAACAAATTAATTATAAAATAACGAAAACAAAAGTAATAAATATATGCTCAAAACAAAAAAATTCAACTTCACTTTTTAGTTGTTCTATGAACATATAATAGAAATAATTCCAAAAAAAGTTTTTATATACTTTTCTACACAAAATTAGCTAATAAAATATAGATCAAAAGTTTAAAAAAGCTATATATAATCATATTATATAAGTTCAAAACTTCTAAATTCGTTTATATGTGTAAATCTTAGGTAAAAAAACGTCCTTTTTTGCTCCTTTTTAATACTTAAAAAATCGTTTGCACACGTCATTTTTTTATGCTAATTTGGACGTAAAGGAGGAGTAAGCCTATGACAAAAAAACATTACAAGATTTTTACAATAATTACTATTTCTTATGCTTTTATCATCGCGGGAATTGCCGCTGGTAACAATATCGAAGCACACTTAGCAAAGGCTAACGAGTTAGATGTTGATTATAATATCGTTCTTAATGCAAGTAATGCGCCAACTACCTTATTAGAAAATTCGGCGCTTACAATTGAAAGTTTTACCCCAAGTCGATATGTTGCTTGGGAATATAAAAATGTTAAAAAAGCAACTAGTGCTCATGTTAGTTTACAAGGTCACGCTTCTAATTATGGCGAATTAAGTAACATTGAACCAATTCAAGGTATTGGTGGTGTTAGTGTTGTTGTTGGTAATGACGCTGATGTTGAACTTTTAGGAGCATATTCTTTAGGTGGAAGCTATTCATCTATTTATGTCTTTCAAACAGCAAATGAAAGTTATCCAGTTACGATTAATTACCCATTTTTAAAACTTAAATCACTAACTGCTACAAAAGAAGCTATCTTAACTAGTGTCACGATTACTTATTCGTGTATGGTTCATGATGATTTAACTGATTACTATTTAGATAAATTTAAAGAGGCTGGTGATTTTGAAAATAGTAATGTTTGGGAAATGTCTGGAACTACTTCACTAGTATCTTTATCAACTGATAATGCTTACTTCAACGATTATGGCTTATTAATTAATGGTTGGTCAGGTTCAGAAACGTCTCGAGCTGATTTAAGTATGGAATATCATCTTGGTTATTTACCTGCTGGCAATTATACATTTGTCATGGGAAGTAACCTAACACACGCGACGATGGATATTTATATTAATGAACAACACATTGGCGCGATATCTAATGAATTTGTAGAAGGTGGCGGACAAGAGTTAGTCGCTGGTGTCAACGGTGGTAGTGCTATTTATAATGGTAAAACCCTCGATTGGTCATGGATGCGATCAACCCACCCATTCACTTTAAATACAACTGAAGATGTTAATGTTAAAATTGAAATTAATACTGGTGACTTCTATGAAGACGGAGTAAAAACAACTTGGGGCGCACTCGATGGCATCGAAATTATTCGTGGCTCAAATTATTTAGAACCAGTTTGTCTAAGAATTCCTGATGCCGCTATTTCAGTTAATGAAACACTAACAACTTCTACGGTTGGAGCAACTGTTTATAATTATTCATACCCATCAATCACATCTAGTGATATCGTCTTTACAACTTCTAGTTCAAATTTAACAATTGCTAATAACGTTATTACTGGTAAAGCTGTAAGTGAATTTAATGAAGTTTTAGCAACTATTTCTTATGGTGATGGATTAGTTGCCACGGCGACTTTTAATGTTGAAGTCTCGGGCATGTCGGGTGCTTTCTTAACGACAATGAATACAATTAATGCGGCTGGTAACTTTGAAGCAAGTGATTGGTCGGTGGTAACGGCTGGTTGGACTCATCTTTCAAGTACGACCGTTTCATATTTGTCTAATGAGCAAAAATATAAAAACGATTATAGTGTGCGACCAGGCGGAAATGACGGTTTAGCAAGCGGAAACTATAGTTTATATTACATATCTGGACTATCGTTTAAAGCTAATACCACTTATACAATTTCGTATTATTATTATAATACTGGAAATCTTGCTTTTGCTGTCGGTGTTTCAAGCACTACCCCAACAACGAGCACGACCGTTATGAACACAACAACTTTATCAGGATGGAGTGCCTCTTGGCAAAAAGTTAGCTTTACTTATTCACCAGGAGCAAGTGATTTAACGAATCGCTATTTCTTTATTAGAATGCTCGGTTCAGGCGGAACTGCTTGGGGCTTTATTGATTATTTACAAATCGAAGCAAACTGATTAAATATGTGGGGGTGCCTTTTGTTTAGGCACTCCTTATTTTTTTTAAAAATGAAGGGATGTATTTGAACATGAAAAAAGAAAATAAATTAAAATCAATCTTAGGAATTGTTTTTCCGTTTGTTTTACTAGGATGCTTAATTATTGTAAATGTTCAAAAAAATCAAAAAGTAGATCTTACTACAATGGGTGAAACAAATTATATGTTGTCACTTAATATTTCTAATACACCAAGTGAGTTAACTACGAGTAGTTATAGTGATGCTTATGGTGCAAAACCATCGCGCGAAACGTTTTGGGATTATAAGCAAGTAAAAAATGTTGCTGCTGGTCACGTTCTCCTTCGTGGTCATAGTCAAAATAAAGGTTATATTGAAAACGTTTCACCAATTGCAGGCCTTACTTCAATTATTGCTGTCGTTAGCGGACAACCATTAAATCTTTATGGTGCTTATGATTTAGGAGATACTTATACACTTATTAATACTTTTAGTGTTGGTAGTAGTTCGCATTCACTAATATATGGTTATCCATTTTTACGTTTTCAAGCAACTTCAAGTAGTAGTGATACACAAATTACAATGCTTTCACTTAATTATTCTTGTAAAGCCGTAAGTATGAGCGGTTTAAGTATTGGTGTCGTTGAAGGTAAATCGCCGATGTATATTGGTGACACGATTACTCTTCAAGCTGATATTTTGCCATTAAATGCAACGAATGGGAAAGTTACTTGGAGTAGTAGTAATAACATAGTTGCAAGTGTTAATGATGGAGTTGTAAGTGGCTTAAGTATTGGTAATGCTAACATCACCGCAACATCACTTACTAATCCATCACTTTCAGCTAATTATGTCGTTGAAGTTATAGCACAACCTGTTTTAGGTTCAATTAGCATTGCTAATGTTTCAACAAGCGTTAATACTTTTTCAAATATAAATGTTACTTATACAAATGTACCTGTTGAATATCGTGCGCTTACTTTTGCTTATGATAATAATTACATTTATATAAGTGGTGATTATGCAAGTGGTTATCAAGTTGAAGGTGCGCTTGCATCGACTTCAACAAGTGTTACGGCGACAACTGCTAATGGTGTCGAAACAACGTTTAATATAACTGTTAGTGGTGAATGGCACACACGTTATTATGATGATAGTAGTTGGACAAATAGTATTTCAGTAACAAAGATTAGTAATATAAATCAAAGCTTTGTTCGTGGAATTGATGTTTCAGAAGTTTATGAAAATACAGCTAAAGGTGCTAAATATTATAATACGAGCGGTGTACGTCAAGACGTCTATCAAATTTTAAAAGATAATGGTGTAACACATGCCCGGATTAGAATATGGAACGATCCTTATATCGTTGGTTCAACAACAAATAGTTATGGTGGGGGCATTTGTGATTTACCTCGTGTTCTTAAGATGGCTAAAGATGCTTATCGAGCTGGTTTAGAAATCTTATTAGACTTTCACTATAGTGACTTTTGGGCGCATCCTGATCAACAAGTCGTCCCTAAAGCTTGGAAAGACTATACAAGCGTTTCACAATTTGAAGCTGCTTTTAAATCTTATTCAAAATCAGTTATGCAAGCCTTATTAAATGAAGGCGTTAATGTTGATATTGTTCAAATTGGTAATGAAATTACGAGCGGACTTGTTAATCAAATACCGACAACAAATGGCGCTAGTAATGCCGTAACTGGTAATAGTAATCCTAACTACATTACTAATATGTCATGGCTTAGCTGGTCTTCTAATATTGTTGCGATACCTTGGTCAGACTATACGCACGGCTTAACGAACTTACGCAAGTATGTAAAAGCTGCGATTGAAGGTGTAAAAGAAGTAAATGCAAATGTGCAGATTGCTCTTCATCTTGCTCATGCATTTAGTTCTTCAACAACATGGCCGCGCGATTTCTTTACGAGTTATTTTGGTAGTGGCAGTGGTGTTACTTACGACATCATCGGTCTTAGTTATTATCCAATGTATCATGGAACGATTGCTCAACTTACGACAGCTTTAAATAATATTAAAAATAATGGCATCTTAACGAGTAAAAAAGTAATGATTTTAGAAAACTCATATGGCTTTACAACGCAAAACAATGCATATCTTAATAATCAATTTAGCTCTGTTAGTGGGTATGCGACTTCAGTACAAGGTCAAGCTAATGAAGTTCGTGATGTAATGAATGCACTTGTTTCAAGTATTGGTGCAAGTAAGAGCGGTATTTTTATGTGGGCAGGTTGTTGGACACCAGTAAGTGGTGTTGGTTGGGCTGGTAGTGGCACAGTTAATACGTGGGCTAACCAAGCAATGTTTTCTTATGATGGACGCGCCCTACCTTCTTTAGAAGTTTTTAATCGCGTTTATTAAAATAATTAATTATATATTTGTTTTTTTCTTGCGAAATATAAAAATACTACTTCCTATTAAACTAAAAGAAATAATAATAGCAAAAACAATTTGTGATGATTTATTACTAAATAATGTCACTTGCTCATTATTTGTTGTCAGGTAAATGAAATCATTATATTTATATTTGTTAATAATAATAAAATAACGCGGATTTAAATCGATAACCGCTAAGTCTTTTAATTCATTTTGTGCTTCAAAGGACATCGCATTATATTCATTTTCAAGAAGTGACCACGTTGAAGATAAAACATTACTAAGAAGACATTCTACATGTGTTATATCCATAAAGTAATCATAATAAGCTCCAGCTTGTTCAAGTGGTGTAAAGTTTAAAGATGGCCCACTTATTGGCGCACCGATATTAGTAACATTAATCGTGATATCATCACTTAAGCCTTGATAAGAAAATTTTAACGTTACTTCTCCTAATGTTTTTGTATTACCACTAACTAAAGTAAGAAAAGAACCGCTAATATTATGAGAAATATTATATTGATCAGTATAAATAGCACTTAAATTATTTAAATCGAGCTCTTCACCAAAAACATAGTTTCTTTTAAAATTAGACGAATTAAGACTCAGCGTTTCTTCATATGGGTCGATAACAGTAATAGTCGCACTATCATCAAACATCCCGTCATCCGTTAAAACACTAATTTCTGTTACACCAACACCAATCGCTGTAACTAAACCACTATCTTCATCAACAGTTGCAACACTTTCATCATTTGAGATAAAAATTACTTCTTGATTAGTCGCAT
>JAAYJX010000184.1 GCA_012522695.1 Erysipelotrichia bacterium | reverse complement strand
GTTTCTGCTTGGAATACAAATTGATACTGCTCCTGAGTCTGGAGTTTAATATATCCACATTTTTCTGTTGTGTGATAATCTGCTGGTTTTGAAGAGAGATGACACGGACATTGCTTTTATCAATCACACCGGTACTAAGAATATTTTCCCGGTCGTACTCTATTCCGTTAAGAATTTTATAGGCTACTTCAATTACCATATCTCCGCCGGTAGGATAAATGAACGAGGCATCAATTGAACCATTACTAATAGCTTCGATCCCTCCTCCTTCTCCGATCAATGCATCCACTCCCACAATAAATGGACGGTTAAAAGAATTTTTGTTCTTAAATGCATCGTTTACCCCCATAGCCATTTGATCATTCATGGCAAATACAAGGTCAATTCTTACGTCCTTATGTCTGTCTATTATGCCAAGCATAGTTTCACGGGCATTAGGACGTAAAAAATTGCAGTATTCCTGGTCAATTATTGTAATTTCCGGGTATTGTTCCAGGGCATCTAAAAAGCCTCTATGTCGTTCAATATCTGCCGTTGACCCGTTCAGACCCCTTATCTCAACTACATTGCCTTTATAATTTAAAAATGCAGCTGCGTACAAACCTAGTTGATATGCCAAATAATAATTATCTGCTCCTACATATGCTGTGAAATCATCATTGAGAATCCTCCGGTCAAGAAGGATTACAGGTATCCCGGATCTGTAAGCTTTTGAAACTACCGGTGTCAATGCATTGGCTTCGTTAGGAGCGACTATAAGAAGATCAATGTCTTCTTCTATGAATTGCTCAATATCCTTTATCTGTTGTTCTGAATCATCTTTTACAGATTTGATTATCACCTCCATGTTGTTACGAAAAGAAGCCTCTCTTTTTATTTCTTTGTTTACCGTTTCACGCCAAAGATCCTCGCTGCATTGAGAAACGCCTATAACAAATGTCTCATTTAGTTTGACACAAGAAGAAAGATTAAACAATACAACTATTGTTGCAATTATTATAACAATTTTATTCATCTAAATGATTTTGGATTTGAATTCAAAGCAAATATGCTCCTTTTTGTCACAAAATGCAAATATGTGACACGTGGTTTTCAGTGGCACTATTTTACTATTGTGTCAGAGCAAATATTTTTAACAATGTCTTAACGTGCTGTTTGTGTGCGTGTTGTATTATTCTTCATTTTGTAAAATTGTACCACAGGAGAATTCTTTGAAATAATAATACAAAAAAAAGATTTTTAAATGCTATTTGACACATCCCTTTAAAAGTACTTTTGTATAAGAAGTATTGTAAAGCATTTGAGAAGATTCACTCATATTCATTTTCTTTTTTTTGCAGGATTATTCTTGTTGTCTTCTTCCTGCAAGAGTGCTTATATCATTGATGATTTTGAAGACGGATCTTTTGGTAAATGGGTTGTAGAGGGAAGTGCTTTTTCATATACACCTGCAACAGAAGCTCTCGATTCAAATATTTCCGGATATAAAGGATCGTTTTTTGTTGCGAGTAAAAACCACGGCACTACTGTTAACGGATATTTGACTTCATCGGCATTTGAGATCAAAAAAGACTATATCAATTTTCTTTTAGGGGGAACTTCTTCTCCTTCAGCCTATGTAGAATTACTTATAGAGGGTGAAAGCATTGTGATGAGCAGACCTGTGGGTAACGACCCCAATGTTTTGGAATGGACATCATGGGACGTAAGTAATTACAAAGGAAAAAAAGCAAATATCAGGATCTGTGCGGACTTTAACGAGCAAAGAAAAGG
>JAAYJX010000183.1 GCA_012522695.1 Erysipelotrichia bacterium | reverse complement strand
TTTCTTTATATAAGACATTAACATCATCGCCAGGAAAAGAACTAGCACTTGAAACATCTTCATATTTTAAAGGCCACGTTTCAGCAAGTTTACCACTTGGATTTACTTTGCCTAGTAAAATATCTTTCGTCGCGTGTCCTCCACTAACTCCTCCTAAATAAGTTAAAAGCATCGCATCTATTTGATTAATAAATGGTAACTCAACAGGCGCGCCACCTTGAAAAATAATAATGATTTTTTTCTTTAGTTTGATTAGTTCATTTATTAAAGATAATTGGTTTAAAGGTAAAGACATATGCGCACGATCAAAGCCTTCACTTTCATATGCATCTGGTAAACCAACAAAGAGTAAAATATTATCTTTTTCATTAGCAAGACTTAAAGCTTCTTGAAGTAAGGTTTGATCAATTTTATCTTTATAAATGTCATAACCTAAAGCAAATTGATAAGATAATTTTTCTTCATCAAGCGCGTCTAAAAAAGAACGTAGTTTATAAGGATTTACTTTGGAACTACCAGTTCCTTGATAACGTGGATATTTAGCAAAAGCACCGATAATAGCGGTCTTTTGCAAGTCTTTAAGTGGTAAAACTCCATTATTTTTAACTAAAACAAAGCTTTCACTTGCGACTTTTTTAGCAAGTTCAAAGTGTTCTTCGTAGTTAACTTTTACTTTAAAATCTAAATTAGCTAAACGATGATGAAGATGAAGAAGATTAATCACCCGTTTGTTAATATCTTCTTCTTTAAGACAACCTTTTTTAACGCCCTTTAAGATATCTTTATAACGTTCACCAATCCCAGGCATTTCTAAATCAAGACCATTAATACGCGCTAAATAAATATCATTAATTGCTCCCCAATCACTCACGACAATTCCATCAAATTGCCAACGATCACGAAGCGTTTCAATGAGTAAAAATTTATTTTCAGAGGCGTAAATGTTATTAACTTTATTATAAGCGCACATTACTGTATATGGCTTACCTTCTTTGATGGCGATTTCAAAACCTTTTAAATAAAGTTCATAAAGAGCAACTTCATCAATTACTGCATTAATTTTTAGACGATATGTTTCTTGATTGTTGGCGGCAAAATGTTTTAAAGAAGTTCCTACACCTAAACTTTGCACGCCTAATATAAAGTTCGCACCAAGCTTACCACTAAGTAATGGATCTTCACTATAATATTCAAAATTACGTCCACATAAAGGATTACGTTTTAAATTAATACCAGGACCCAGCACAACACTTACTTCTTGATCAAGAGCTTCTTTGGCAATTGCTTCACCCATCTTAAAAAGAAGATCTTTATCAAATGAACAAGCAACTAAAGAAGAAGTTGGAAAAGAAGTTGCGGGCTGCGAATTAGCAAACGCTATTTCTTGATCTGATTTTATTTCTTTACGTAAACCATGTGGTCCATCAGTGACCATAAATGGTTTATAATTTAATTCTTTAACACCGCGAACAACCCAAAAACCATCACCATATAATAGTTCAGCCTTTGTTTTTAGTGGCAAAAAAACATCATTCTTTTTCATTTTTTTCTCCTTTAAATTTATACGTCTTAACCAATCGTAATATCTAAAATCATCATCACAACAAAGCCGACTAAAAAGCCAACTGTTGCTAAGTTAGAATGTTTACCGTCTTGAGATTGAGGAATTAACTCTTCAACGACAACATAAATCATCGCCCCAGCCGCAAATGAAAGTAAATAAGGTAAAATCGGAACGACTAAATGTGTTAAGGCAATAGTTAAAATAGCGGCAACTGGTTCAACTGCACCTGTTAATGTCCCAAACCAAAAAGCTTTCTTCCTAGAACTACCTTCAATTCTAAGAGGTAAAGAGACAATTGCCCCTTCAGGAAAGTTTTGTAAGGCAATCCCAATTGAAAGAACAAGCGCGCCCATTAAAGAAATACCAGCATTACCAACTAAAGCTCCAGCAATCGCCACACCAACAGCAATACCTTCAGGAATATTATGTAATGTGACAGCAAAAATCATCATATTTGTTCGTGATAGTTTTTTTGTTTTTATCCCTTCGGGTTCATCACTATTAATATGAATATGTGGGACGATTGTATCTAATAAAAGTAAAAAGCCCATCCCTAAAACAAAACCTGCTGCTGCCGGAACCCATAAAGCTTTAGCGGGTTTTGTTGCAAGGTCAAGAGCAGGAATAATAAGTGACCAAATTGAAGCCGCAACCATTACGCCACTAGCAAAACCGAGTAAGATTTTTTGAAGCCATGGTTTTAAACCACCACGCGCAAAAATAACCATTGCCGCGCCTAAAGTTGTTCCAATTAGAGGAAGGAGTAAACTTAAGACGAGGACAAAATATGTGTTATCAAACATTTATTTACTTGTATAAATTATAAAAAGCTTTTAGGCCAGGATAAACAGCCTTATCACCTAATTGTTCTTCAATCCGCATTAATTGATTATATTTAGCTGTCCGGTCGGTTCTTGACATTGAGCCGGTTTTAATTTGACCAGCATTTGTCGCAACGGCTAAATCAGCAATTGTCGTATCTTCACTTTCACCAGAACGATGGGAAATAACATTTGTATAATGAGCACTTTTAGCTAATTGAATAGCTTTAAGTGTTTCAGTTAACGTTCCGATTTGATTTAATTTAATTAAAATTGAATTACAAACACCTTTTTCAATTCCTTCTTTTAAAATATCGGGATTAGTAACGAATAAATCATCACCAACGAGTTGAATTTTTTTACCTAAAGCGTCCGTTAATTTTTTCCATCCATCCCAATCTTTTTCACTTAAACCATCTTCAATTGAAATAATTGGATATTTATCAATCATCATTTCATACCAAGCAACCATTTCTTCGCTTGTTTTTTCGCCTTCACCACTTTTAACTAAGACGTATTTCTTTTTCTTTTCATCATAAAATTCACTTGCGGCGACGTCCATGGCTAAATAAATATCTTTACCTGGAACATAGCCAGCTTTAACAATAGCTTTCATCATAACTTCAAGTGGCTCTTCATTAGAAGATAGATTTGGAGCAAAACCACCTTCATCACCGACCGCAGTAACGTGGCCCATCTCTTTTAAAACACTTTTAAGATGATGAAAAACTTCAGCACCCCAACGAATTGCTTCTTTAACACTTGGTGCACCAACAGGCATAATCATATATTCTTGAAAATCAACACTTGAATCAGCATGAGCTCCACCATTAATAACGTTCATCATCGGAACTGGTAACATAACAGCGTTATCGCCACCAATTTGTTTATATAAAGGAACTTTATTATATTTAGCGGCAGCTTTAACAACGGCTAAGGAAACACCAAGTAAAGCATTCGCGCCTAATTTTGTTTTAAATTTTGTTCCATCAAGTAATAATAATTTTTCATCGATTTCTTTTTGATGATTAACGTCCATACCGATAATAGCAGGAGCTAAGATAGAATTAACGTGATGAACCGCTTTTAAAACACCTTTACCTAGGAAACGACTTTTATCACCATCACGAAGTTCTAACGCTTCGCGTTCACCAGTTGATGCTCCACTAGGTACAATTGCCCGAGCATAAATTCCGCTTTCTAAATAAACTTCAACTTCAACCGTTGGATTACCGCGTGAATCAATAACTTCACGACCATGAATTTTTGTAATTTTTGACATTATAATCTCCTTTTTCTTTACCCATATAGTTTAACGAATTATTCGTTAATAATCTATTAATTTAATATGAAACCGTTTTCTATTTTTCTAAAAAATAAGTTTTGTTATTTTTGAAGAGCATAATAAAAATGATTTTGTTTTAAGATTTATATAAAAAGTAATTTAAAAACGAAAGAAACTATTGAGGGATAACGATATTATCTTCATCTTCGTCTCCTTCACTATGACTCATTGGGATGAGTTCAACATCAGCAACGGGTTTTTCTCCGCGAAGACGTTTTGGTGTATAATCTGGGACGTTGCCCGAACGGAAAATAGCAAATTTAGCTAAAACCGGACCAACCATTTCATATAAAAGTGAAGCAACTAAAACGATGTTCATAAAAAGCACACCAAGATCTTTACCGTCGGCATCAGCCGTGCCTTTTAAAGCTTGTTGTCCCATAAAAGCTAAAGCAATTGCTACCCCGGCTTGAGGAATTAAACCTAAACCTAAATAATTACGTGTTGTTTTTTCACTCTTAACAATTGAAGCACCACCAAAGACACCGAAATACTTACCAACAAAGCGCATTGCAAAGTAAACAATACCAATAAGACCAATCGATAAAAAGGCACTAAGATCCATTCTTAAACCAGATAAGACAAAGAAAAGTAACATAATTGGCGGAGTGAAACTATTAAGTTGTTTAAAGAGTTCATCGTCTTTTGTAAAGTTAATATAAGAAGCTCCAAAAGCCATACAACTAAGTAGTGGCGAAACACCTAAAAGTGATCCCGCACCAGTTAATAAAAAAAGCATTGCAACAAGAATAATAAGACGGTTGCTTTCGCCACGGCCTTTAATTAAGTAAGATAAAATGACGCCGAATAAAAACCCAACAGCAATAAATATAATATTAAAAATAAGTGGCCAAATAACGTCCATTACTTGTGTGCCACCACTACCATAATTTCCTTGAACAATTGCAATCGCAACCGTAAATAGAAGCAAACAAATCACATTATCAATAGCAACAACTTGTAAAAGCGTATCAACAAATTCGCCTTTGGCTTTGTATTGATTAATTGTTTGCATCGTACTTGCAGGAGCAGTTGCTGTAGCAATCGCACCTAAAAGTAAAGCAAAGTCCCATTGTAAACCAAAAATAAATTTGGTCGCAAGTGTTACTAAAACACCAGCTAATAAAGTTTCGCTTAAAGAAATTACTAATACTTTAGGTCCGCCTTTTTTGATAACATCTTTTTTAAAAAATTTACCAATCCCAAAGGCAATAAATGACAAGGCAATGTTACTTAAAAAAGACATCCCTAAAATAAGATCTTGGGGAACTAAATCTAATACAAATGGACCAATTAAAACACCAGCAACAATATAGCCTGTAACGTTTGGTAGACGTATTAATTTTGTTAGTCGCGAAAGCCCATATCCAGCAAATAGCATAATACAAACGGCAACAAGGATTCGACCAACGCCGCTTGTATCAAATTTAAAAAAATCTGAATAATACTCGTGTAGTTTTAAATTGAGACCCATAGATGACCCTCCATAACTATTTAGTTACATGTGCCCTATATATATTGTTGCATAAGTAACAAATAAGTAAATACAATAGATATTTATTGAATTATAAGTTATTCTTATAGCATTAAAGAGAGGTAAAAAAATATGTTAGATCCAAAATTTGAATCATTACTTCAAGTCGTTAAACATAAAAATTATACTAAAGCTGCCCAAGCACTAAATTTAACACAGCCCGCCGTTACCCAACATATTAAACAATTAGAAAAAGAATTAAAAATTAAAATTTTTAACCGTTCAAAAAGAGACTTAATTATTACGCCAGAAGGCGTTATTTTAATCAAATATGCGCGGCGAATTAAAGCTTTATATCAGCAACTTGACAACGCCATTAGTGATCAAAAAAGGCAAACTAAATCATTAATTATTGGGATTACTCATACAGCTGAAAGTAATAAAGTGACGGAGGCAATTGCCCGTTATTGTTCATTAAACCCTGGAATTAGAATAAAGATTATTACCGAAGATATAACAAAACTTTATGATAAACTAAATACTTATGAAATTGACCTTGCTATAACCGAAGGCGGACGAATTAGTCGTAAATATAAAATGATACCTCTTGATACTGACTCGCTCGTTGTTGTTTTATCTCCTACTCACCACTTAAGTAAACAATTATCGGTGACGTTTGAAGACATCAAAAAAGAGCCGATGATTTTTCGTCTACCTACTTCAGGGACACGAAACTTATTCGTCAATGAACTTAAAAATAAAAACTACTCAATTAGCGACTTAAATGTCATTTTAGAAGTTGACAATATTGCGACAATAAAAGACTTAGTGGAAAGACAAATTGGTGTTTCGATTTTACCAAGAAGCGTTTGTTTTGAAGAAGTTAAAAAAAATCAATTAAAAGTTTTACCACTTGAAGGATTTTCATTAATTCGCGAAACTAATGTCGTCTTTTTAGATGACTTTGATTATATTAAAGTCGTTAATGAAATTATTAAAACTTATAACGAAATGAATTTAAGATAAGTGGTTTATTAATCTCTAACAACTTGATTTTTAAAATTATAAATACTTCTAAAAATAGCAAATAAAACGACGTATATTTCAAGTCGACCTAATAACATGATTATACTGCTAACCCATAATAAAGCGTTTGGGGTATTTAGTCTTGTTATAATGCCGATTGAAAGACCAATATTTCCTAATAAACTACTTACTTCAAAAGTAGAATCTGATATAGAATTTCCAAAACTTGTAAAAATGATTACACCAATTAGTAAAACTAAAAGGTAAGTGCCAATAAAAGCGTAGTTAGCATTTACTTCATTTTGTTCAATGATTTCTTTTTTTCCTAAATAGTAAATATGTCTTTTTTTAATTAAATTAGGTAATTTGAACTTATCTTCAATTTGCCAATAAAGACTTTTAAAAAACAAGCTCACACGATAAAGTTTGATTCCCCCAGCGGTTGAGCCTTGGCCACCTCCGATGAGCATTACAATAATTAATAACATAATAACTTGAGGTGGAAATAAGCTAAATACTCTTAAGTCATTAATAAAGCCAGTTGAAGTCATTGTTGAAACAAAAAGAAAAGA
>JAAYJX010000182.1 GCA_012522695.1 Erysipelotrichia bacterium | reverse complement strand
TCGGTTTGAATATGTACTAAATCAGGCTCAAACGCTCGAATAACTTTCATCGCTTTTGAATTAAAAATCCAACTCATCCGATAACCATATAATTTTTTAAGTTCGGCCCCAGGTATTCTTAAAACACCATTAATATAAGTAACATTTTTTGTATGCGGATTCGTCGTTACAACTAAAACATGATGCCCATTAGCAACAAGTGTCTCAAATAAAGACCTTGTCGAGGTTGCAACACCATTAATTTCTGGTGGATAAGTATCGGAAAATAAAACGATGTTCATGAATTTCTACACCTTATTTAATAATTATTGTATCCCAAGAATCCTCATCATCAAAATGTTTAGTTTTCTTTTTAGCCTTTTCTTTCTTAGGTTTTTTTATCTTTTCTTTTTTTGGTTTTTTTGCTTTCTTTTCTTCGATTGCTTCAATTTCGCTTTCGTTCTCTTCATCTTCAATCTTAGTTTTTTTCGGCGTTAAAAATTTAGAAAGGCCACGAAGCTTTTCTTGAATTTCTTTACGTGATAAACGTGCTGTTTCATATAAAGTATCGGCACTTCGTTTTCTTTCTTCATACGTTTGCATTTGTAAATTAATAAAGGTTTTACGATCAGCAAGTTCGATATGTTCTTTCGGTGAAGCACGGTAAAAGGCTGTGACGAGGCCGGCTGTTAAAACGATTAAATGGAAAGTTGCTGCTCGCCAAATAATTTGCGCGGCAACCGTATTAACTTGTGTATTATAAAAATTATTGAAAATAATTATAAAGAAATATTCACTAACACCAGCCGAGCCTGGTAAAGGCATTAAGCCAGTAACCATTTGATGATAACTTGAAAGGAAGACGCTATCCCAAAAACCTTTAAACGTAATCGCTCCGAGTGTTGTTTCATTATATGCATTTAAAGCCACACCACTAATCCACGGAATTGAATATTTACTAATTAAAGAAATAGCAAATAAAAGCATAATCAATAGTGTAACAGGGATGTTTGATTGTAAACGCCGAAGCTCAATTTTAAAGTTTTCAACTTGAATTCGTAGTGATTCTCGTATTTCTTCGGGTTTTTTAATAAGTTTAAGGCGACTCCCTAAGCCAATTCCAAAGTGCATAATAAAGTTATGAAAGCGATGTGAATAAGACATTAAAAATAAAAGTAAAATAACTGACAAATTAAGAACAAAGCCAATAATAGTCAAGACATTAATTGGAATATTTTTAATCGTCAAAAATCCTAAATCAAGATTAAATGGCTCCATGCTAAATAATAAATCGCTTTTAACAGCAACAGCAATAATACCTAAAATAACTAAGACAATTTGATACAAAATAAACGACATGACCATAATTGAAGCGCCATTAGATGGTTCAACATTTTGTTTACGCATCGTATATACTTGCATGATTTGCCCACCAGAAGCTGAAGGAGTCACACTATTAAAAAAGGCTCCGACCATCGATGTCGCTAAACCTTGATAGTAATGGTATCTTCTTGTATAAAGTCGCGCAAAAACAAAAATAATTAATCCATCAATTAAATAACTAAAAGAAACGAGCACAACAATTAAAACTAAATAACGCCAGTCACTTGTTTTAAGAGCGTGTATTGTCTCATTAAAATTATCTTTAAGCGAAAGAAAAATAGCTAAAACAGTAATAACAATAACGAGCGTTAAATAAAGAACATAACGTCGTCTACCACTTTTTTTCTTTTCAAGATTAATTTCTTCTTTATTAATTTCTTCCATA
>JAAYJX010000181.1 GCA_012522695.1 Erysipelotrichia bacterium | reverse complement strand
CTGTTCAAGACAAAGCTAATATTTTATATGTTTATGAAAAAGGCGTTTCTATTTATGAAGACAATCACGAAGAAGGTGTGTTTGTTTTTGAAGATAACAACGTTTTAACGAGCAGAATAAGTGAAGACTACAACAATTCACCTACATTACAAAAAGTTATTGAGGCCGCAAAAGACAATAAAATTAACGTTCCTCATGATGATTTTTTTGTAGGTTTAGATCATAAACTTCTAAAAAAAGCACTCATAGCGAAAAACGGAACTAGTTTTGATTTTGGAAACGTTAATGCTGAAGAAGCAAATTTAGCACTAGAACAATATGGATATTTAAAGTTTGTAGGTGAAGAAAACTTATTTTCTAATTGGGATTTATGGACTGCTGAGTTACGAGTCGAACTTGGTCCAGACAAAGTCCCTAACAACGACTTTACTTTACTATATAAAAACCAACTTGAATCAACGATTAATAGTTTTCGTTCATGTATAACAATTAATGACGGATTTTATGGAAAATATGGATCTAGTGGAGACACTGAGTCGTTTGTTGAAGGAAAGTCTTGGAAATATGCGTGGTCAAAAGGACCAATTGAAGGTTTATTAGTTTATCCTGTGGCGTTTTTAGTCGACTATTTCTCGCATGCGTTTGGTATGAATGGATGGGGGCAAATTGGTGCGGTTGCAATTGTAACTTTAATTGTTCGTGCACTTATTTTATTAACAACTTTAAAATCAACATTAGGTCAACAAAAAATGCAGTCTTTACAACCAGAATTAGCTAAAATTCAACAAAAATACCCTAATTCCAACACTAATCAAGCAGAAAAGCAACGTTTAGCACAAGAACAAATGGCGTTGTACAAGAAACATAAAATTAATCCACTAGGACAAATTTTAGTAATGATTATTCAGTTCCCCGTCTTTATTGCTGTTTGGGGAGCAATGACGGGTGCTGCGGCTTTATCATCAGACGCAGTTCTTGGATTAAATTTAAGTGGTAGTATTAGTTCTACTTTAACTAATTTTAATAATTGGCCAAACGTTGGTGGATGGTGGACTGCAGCTGTTTTATTTGTCTTAATGGCTTTAGCACAATTTTTGGCGATGAAACTACCACAATGGATTCAAAAAGCGCGCACAAAAAATGTTAAAAAAATGAGTAAAAATCCTGCTCAAGATAAACAAGCCAAACAAATGAAATGGTTTAGTAACATCATGTTGATCATGATTGTTATTATGGGCTTTAGCTTACCAGCAGCAATGGGTGTTTATTGGTTTATTGGAGCGTTAATTTCAATTGCCCAAACTTTAATTATGCAACCAATCATTGCTCGACAAGGAAAAAAACAAAGGAGGTAATTTATGAAAATATTTCAAGCCAAAACGATTGAAGACGCAATCAATTTAGCTGCACAAGATTTGGGTTTATTACCAAACGAAGTTAATTTTTTAATTCGCGAAGAGAAAAAAGGATTATTTAAAAAAGTTTCAATTGAGGTTTTTGAATTAAGTGACGTTATTGAATATGCGGAAAATTATTTAAAAAAACTTGGAGAAAACTTAGAAATTGAAATCGAAACAAATTCGTTATTTAAAGATGAAATTATTCATTTAGCAATTAATT
>JAAYJX010000023.1 GCA_012522695.1 Erysipelotrichia bacterium | reverse complement strand
AAAATTGTAATTCAGATAATAGTGAGGCCTCTTCTTTATATCGGACGATTTTTAAATATTTATATCTAGAGCTTTCACTAGCTGCTTTTAATAATTTTTCATTTCTTTCTTGCGAATTAGTTTTGCTCGCTGCTTCTTTTATTAAAGGGGAAGTTTTTAAAAGCTTTGTTTTATTTTTAAAATAACTAAAATCTAAATAACTTAATTGCGATAAAACAAGTGCATCAACATCATAAAAGTTTTCTAATGTTAATTTAGAATTATCTTTTTGAGCAAATTCGATAATGTTTATTGTTTTCATATTAAGAAGTTAAAATTAAATAGCCACCACAAATGGTAGATAAATTTGTATAACCGTGACTAACAAGTACTTTAATAAATAAGTAAGCTGTGTGACCAACGTTACAGTAGGCTAAAATAGGTGTATCTTTTTCTTTTGGTAATTTATCTAAATTTTGACGAATTGTATCGTATGGAATATTAATTGAACCTTCAATATTGCCTTGATTAAACTCTGAAGGAGAACGAACATCAACTATGAGTGCTTTTTTTTTACGCATTTTTCGAGTTCTTCTTGGGAAACAACATCATATTCTTTTTTCATTAAGTTGCTTGCGACATAACCAGCGATATTAACTGGGTCTTTGCTTGAGCCATATGGAGGAGCGTATGCAAGTTCAAGATCTGGTAAATCAAAAACTGTTAATCCGCCTTTAATCGCTGTCGCAATAACGTCAATACGCTTATCAGTTCCTTCTTGACCAACAGCTTGTGCACCAAGAATTTTTCCCGTTTCAGGTGAAAATAAAAGTTTAATCGTAATATCTTTAGCACCTGGATAATATCCAGAATGATTAGAGCGAGTAACAGTGATAGCTTTATAAACAATCTTTTTCTTATCAAGTGTTTTTGCATTATTACCCGTAACAGCACACGTTAAAGAGAAAACTTTAACAATTGCCGTACCTAATACACCTTTAAATGAAACGTTCATCCCATTCATATGATCAGCAACTAGCCGACCTTGACGATTTGCTGGCCATGCTAGGGGAACGGCTGTAGTTGAGCCATCAATGAAGTCTTGAACTTCAATCGCGTCACCTGCTGCATAAACATCAGAAACAACTCCATTTGTTTTAGCATTAAGCGCTTGCAAATGTTCATTCGTAACAATATGTCCTTTCGCACCAACTTTTAATCCGCCTGTAATTGCTAAACGAGATTCAGGACGTACACCAACAGACATAATAATTAAATCAGTTTTTAATGTAAGGCCACTTTTTAAAACGACTGTTTTTCCTTCATCTTTAATTTCAATAACTGAATCATTTAAATAAACAAAAACACCATTTGTTTCTAGTTCATTTTGAGCCATTTTGGCCATTTCATAATCTAAAGGCGGTAAAATTTGAGAAGATACATCAACAATTTTTGATTGAATGCCTTTTTCCATTAAGTTTTCAGCAAGTTCAACACCAATAAAACCACCACCGATAATTAATGCAGTTTGGACTTTTTCTTTATGGATATAATGATAAATCTTATCAGTATCGACTAAGTTACGCATTGAAAAAACGTTTTTTGCTTTTTCTAAACCTAGAATGTCTAGCCAAATTGGTGTTGCTCCAGGTGATAAAAGTAATTTGTCGTAAGTTTCATCGTAAGTATGCCCTGTTTTAACTTCACGGATAGTAACGCTTTTTTTGAGTATGTCAATTGAGATAACTTCACTAAAATTACGAACATCAATATTAAATTTACTTTTAAAAGTTTCAGGCGTTTCAATTATAAGATGTTCACGTTCAGAAATAATCCCGCCAATATAATATGGAAGTCCACAATTTGCAAAAGAAATATGCTCATCTTTTTCAAAAATAATAATTTCATCATGTTCACTTAAACGACGTAAACGTGTCGCGGCCGTTGCTCCACCAGCAACACCGCCTACTATTAAGATCTTTTTCATATAAGAAGCCTTTCTTTTAATTTTCTATTATATTTTAGCATACTAAAAAAAAGACAATAATAACTGAGTTATTGCTTGTCTTCTTTCGTCTATTTATTTTACTAGTATAATAAAAAAACACCCACGTAGTGGGTGTCTTGGTGATGATTATTTAATTTCAATCGTTTGTTTTTGTTCGACTTTTTTAACTTCTTTAGGAACAGTGACAACTAAAATACCGTCTTTTAGTTTTGCGCCGATATCTTTTTCATCTAATCCTTGACCAACATAAAAGTTACGGCAAGTCGATCGAACATAGCGTTCACGGTGAATGTAGTTTTTTTCTTCAACGTCAGTTTCTTGTTTTTGTTCAAGAATAATTGATAGATAGCCGTTTTTTAAAGAAATTTCGACATCTTCTTTTTTGACGCCAGGTAATTCTACGTACAATTCATAGTGATCGTCTTTGGCAACAATGTCGGTTTTCATCGTATTATAACGATTCGACTTTGGCCAATTTGTTTTAAACAAATCGAGTGGAAAAAAATCATCAAAAAATGAGTCTCTCATAATTAACTCTCCTCTCTTGTTACGCATAAATGTACCTCCTTTTAGAAATGACCTTCAGGTCTCTTTCATTATAGCATACATTTTAGCACTGTCAAGGGTAGAGTGCTAATAAGATGCTTAGAAGTTATTCAACCGTAACAGATTTGGCTAAATTTCTCGGTTTATCGATATCTAAATTTTTGTATAAAGCAACGTAATAAGCTAAATATTGACCAAACATCACGCTAACAAGCGGACTTAAGAAGCGGCGAACGTTTGGAATAACATAAGTATCGCCTTCTTGAGAAAGCTCTTGTGTTGAAACAACATAAATTTTTCCGCCCCTAGCTTCAATTTCACAAATATTTGAGCGCATTGCGTCACTCGTACTATGATCTGATATAAAAACAATGACTGGAACATCTTTTTCGATTAAGGCAATTGGCCCATGTTTAAGTTCGCCACCAGGAAAGGCTTCACTATGAATATATGAAACTTCTTTTAATTTTAATGAACATTCTAATGCCAAGTCATGATCATAGCCACGACCTAAAAAGTAAACGCTTGAGGAATTTTGAATTTCTTTGGCAACTTTTTTTATTATTTCATGGTCTTTGATAATAAATCTTTGTGAAACAATCGCTTCTTCTAATTTTTCAAAAATATTTAATTCGTTACGTATCATTGCATTAATTAAGACTAAGGCGGTCATTTGAGCTATATAAGCCTTTGTTGAGGCAACTGCCACTTCAATACCAGCATATAAGAAAACAACATGGTCAGCTTTACGAGCTAAAGTTGAACCTTGAGTATTTGTAATCGTAATAATTTTAGAACCTTGTTTTTCAATTAATTTTACACAACTAATTAAATCAGCCGTTTCACCAGATTGAGACATTAAAATAAAAACGGTATCTTTTGAATTATTATAAGGATAATACGCCCACTCACTCGCAATATACGTATCAACGTTTTTCTTTAATTCTCTAAAATAACGCGCACCTGTTAAGCACGCATGATAACTAGTGCCACTTCCTAAGAAAATAATATGCTTTGCATCTTTTAATGTTTTTATTAAATCTTTATCAAATAATAATTTCTTGCCATCAAAATAATTATCGATTAAAAACCGAACGCTTTGTTCAGCTTCTTCAATTTCTTTAAGCATAAAATGCGGATAATTGTTTTTTTCTAAAGCTTCTTGTTTTAGATTAGTTTGATGATATGAAAATTCAATAGAATTTCCATTTATATCATAAAGTTCAATTTCACTAACACTTAGACTTCCATAATGAAAATCCGGAATTTCAACAAAATCACTTGCGGTTTTTAAAAGTGGTAAATAATCACTTGCTAAAAAATTTCCTTTTTTTGCATGTCCAATTAATAAGGGAGAGCGATTTTTAGCAAAATATAAATGGTTTTGATCACGACAAAAAAGAATTGCTAAAGCATATGTTCCTTTTAATTGTTTAATTGTTAGACGAATGGCTTCTAAAACGTTAGAAGTAATTTTATATTCTTTTTCAAGAAGGTGAGCGACAACTTCGGTGTCAGTGTCACTTTTAAAAACATACCCTTTTGCTTGAAGTTCTTTTTTTAAAATACGGTAGTTTTCAATAACTCCGTTATGAACGATGGTGAATAATTTGCTTTTAGACGTGTGAGGATGAGCATTTTTAACTGATGGCACACCGTGAGTTGCCCATCTTGTATGGCCGATTCCTAAAAATGAATCAAAACTAGATTCAAAGCTTTTATCTAATTCGTTAACTCGTTCAATTGTTTTATAAACTTCACATTTATTATTAATTACAAGGGCCAAACCTGAAGAATCATAACCGCGATATTCAACAGATTTTAATCCCTCAATTATAAAATTTCTTACTTTTTCAGTACTAATTCCACCGACAATACCACACATATATTTTTTCTCCTTAAGAAGGATTATTTTTTGAATAATCAAATAATATTATCACATAAAAACGCTTTTTAGAAAAATAAAAGCCTTCTTATTCGCTAATTTTTTATTATTTTTAAAAAATAGTACAATGTAATTATGAAGGAAGCCCTACTATATGAAAAATTAGATAACAAATGCGTTCGTTGTTTAGTTTGCGATTATAAGTGCCTCATTAAAGACAATAATTATGGGGTTTGCCGAGTCAGAAAAAACGTAAATGGGGTCTTACATTCTTTAAACAATGGTTTTACCATTGCAGCAAGTATCGATCCAATTGAAAAGAAACCTCTTTATCATTTTCTACCAAAAACAAAAATATATTCTTTTGCAGCTTTAGGTTGCAATATGCATTGCCTATGGTGTCAAAATTACGATATTTCGCAAGTTGAGCCAAGCAAAATTACTTCTTTTGGTATGGAAATCTCACCTGAAGAACACGTCCAACAAGCTCTAAAACACAAAACCCCGTCAATTGCTTATACATATTCAGAACCTACTGTTTTTCTTGAATACGCTTTGGAAGTAATGAAATTAGCTAAAAAAAATAATATTAAAAACGTATGGGTAAGTAATGGTTTTATGTCAAAAGAAACCTTAAATTTAATTTTACCTTATTTAGACGCGATTAATATTGACCTTAAAGGTCCAGACAACGCCTTTTACCAAAAATATTCTGGCGGGCTTTTAACAAGCGTTATAAGAAATTTAAAAGAAATTAAATCACACCCTCACGTTCATCTAGAAATAACAACACTTCTTATTTCCGATTTAAATGATAGCGAGAAACAAATTAAGCAAATGATTGATTTAATAATTTCAACTGTTGGTAAAGATGTCCCTTGGCATGTAAGTCGTTTTTTTCCTGCTTACAAATTAAGACATTATCCACCAACTCCAATTGAAAAATTATATTTAGCCGAAGCGCTTGGAAAACAAGCCGGAATGAAACATATATATTTAGGAAATATTTAAAATGAAAAATTTAAAAGCATACTTTGCCCCACACCCTCCTCTTATTATTAGTGCAATAGGAAAAGGAGAAGAAAAAGCAATTCAAAAAACGATTGATGCTTATCATGAAATTGCTCATGAAATCGCTGAATTTAAACCTGAAACAATTATTTTTATTTCGCCGCACGCTTCGACTTACCATGACTATTTTCATATTGCTAGCACTAAAACATGTTCGGGTAGTTTTGCACAATTTTATGCCCCTCAAATAAATTTTAATTATGAAAATGATTTGTCTTTTGTTAAGGCTTTAAGTGATACTTGTGAGATAAAAAAATTCCCAGCCGGTGTCCTTGGTTCACAAAACGGAAAGTTAGATCATGGGATTTTAATTCCCTTATATTTCATTAATAAATATTATCAAAATTTTAAGATTATTTGTTTGTCTTTTTCGTGGCTAGATAAGATGAAACATTTTGAATACGGACGGATAATTCAAGATATAATTAAAAGTAGAAATAATCACAAATATGTCGTAATTGCTAGTGGTGATTTATCGCATTATTTGCTCGAAGATGGGCCTTATGGTTTTCAAAAAGAAGGACCAATTTTTGATAAAATTATTACTGATATTTTCGCTTCTGGAAAATTAATTGATCTTTTTGAAATTGATGAAAAAATAATTGAGAAGGCCGGAGAGTGCGGCTATCGATCGGCCTTAATCCTTGCTGGCATTTTAAGTAATTTATCTTTAAAAAGTAGGCTTCTATCTTACCAAGGAACGTTTGGAGTTGGATATGCAGTGGCGTCTTTTTCGATAGCAAATATAAATGTAGATAGGAGATAAAATAATGGATTTTAGAGTAAAATTGGCTAAACAAGCCTTAGAAGCATTTGTTGAAAATCACGTCATTTTAAGCCAAAACACTGCAAATAGCGCATTATTAGATGAAAAAGCAGGTTGTTTTGTAACTATTTATAAAAATAAGCGGCTCCGCGGATGTATTGGAACGATTTTTCCTACACAAGAAAATTTAGCACTTGAAATAATTCGTAATGCAATTGCTGCCGGCACAGAAGATCCTCGTTTTATGATTGTCCAAAATGAAGAATTAGACGATCTTGTTTATAGTGTTGATGTTTTAAAAGCTCCTGAAAAAATTTCATCAATAGAACAATTAGACATTAAAAAATATGGGGTAATTGTTCGTGGAACTTATGGACGCACTGGTCTTCTTTTACCTAATATTGATGGGGTTAATTCTATTGAAGAACAAGTAGCGATCGCAAGAGAAAAAGCAGGTCTCAGAGAAAGTGATTTTTACACATTAGAAAGATTTGAAGTTATAAGATATAAATAAAAAAAGCGCCAGTCATATACTAGCGCTTTGAGCGTTTAGAAACTTAAGTTATTTTATTTCTTTTCGCGTTTGAAACACATAAACCAATCAAGACAATAAGTATCGTCTGATTTATCTTCCATGCGTTCTTTTGCTGTGCCACATGAACCAGCGGTTGGAACGATTGTGTCCTCTCCTGGACGCCAATCTGCTGGAGTTGCAACACCATCTTTGTCAGCTTTTTGTAAAGCTAAAATAATCCGTTTTAATTCATCGAAATTACGTCCCATTGATAAGGGGTAATAAAGAATCGTACGAATAATTCCTTTTGGGTCAACGACAAAGACTGCACGAACGGCTTGGGTGTTTGATTGCCCTGGTTGAATCATGCCGTATAGCTTAGCAACATCCATTTTGATGTCTTCGATTAATGGGAAGTGAACTTCGATGTCTTTGAAGTCTTTCCATTCGATTTCTTTAATTTTTCTAAGCCAAGCAATGTGGGCATAAAGTGAGTCGACTGATAAACCGACTAATTCGGTATTAAGAGCTTTAAAATCATCTGCCATTGATGCAAACGTCATAAACTCAGTCGTACACACAGGGGTGAAGTCAGCTGGGTGAGAAAATAAAATAACCCACTTTCCTTCATAGTCTTTTGGGAAATTAATATCCCCTTGGGTCGTAATTGCAGTAAAAGCAGGGGCTTTTTCGCCAATTAAAGGCATGCTGCGAACAGTTTCACTCATTTTTTGTACCTCCTAATTGTATTTTTTTAAATGAAAACTAATTTTATAATTCTATTATAACACACATTGTAGACTCAACAAAAGTCATACGCTTAAAAATTAAACTGCAAAATAGTTGGAAAGAAAATCATTAATATACCGATTGTAATCATTAAAATTGCACCAATTAAATGATTATATTTTGTTATTTTATTTGAGACAACTTTTAACTTAAGAGTAAACATTACTATCGAAAAAACAACAATGTCATCAAGCATAAAGAAAAGAACATATATTAAAACATAGCCGATTGATGATGCGCCAGTAATTCCATTAATTGCTAAAATATTAGAAAAAACAATAGGTAGACCAGCTGAGCAAGCTAATTCGATAAAATTAACTATTATCGCTAAAGCGATAATGCCAAATAAAGCAATTATCATTTTTT
>JAAYJX010000180.1 GCA_012522695.1 Erysipelotrichia bacterium | reverse complement strand
TATAGTTGGGAAGCAGGTGTTAATTATCCTAATATATTAATGCTTAAAAAAATAGCCAGAATACTTGATGTCTCAACAGATGATTTATTGCATGGATATGATGTTAATAAATTACCTAAAAAGTTTGGGAAAGTTGAATTTAATTACATCTCAAAAATAGAAGAAGAAATTAAATATAACGAAGTTCCAAATTGGCATATTCCATTAAAAGTAGGGGAAGAAGTATGTTGGGGATTATATGATGATGGGGTCAAGGACTATTCATATCACTTAACGGTTTTAGGTAAGGTAATTATGCATGATCAAGAAGGCTATGAAATACTTGTAGAAGAATACGATGAGTCATTAAATAAAACAGAAACATATTCCCTAATAGTTAACGAATTAAATGACGAGTTATATTTTGTCGGAAGAATTTATTATGAAAATGATGTTAAGTGTATTCAGTCATTCCACGATCAGAAATTCCTTGATAATTGGGGAATCGGAAGAAAGTTTTTAGGACAATCAATGATTTATAATAACGCTGAAAACTATGAGTTAGTATTTGATGGAAATAAAGAAAAAGTAATTAAGCTTAGTTATTTTGATCCAGATGGAACTGATGATCCTGAAAATACATATTTTGAAGTGTTTTTAAATGAAGATCTAGAGTCAATATTTTGGCAAACATTTAGAGTTGGAGCAAAATCAAAAGTATCTAAAACTATCAATGGTAAAAAATATGGACTTAATTATCAAGTTCTAACAGATAGGATGAAGCATATAGGCATTCTCCCTGCTAATAAAAATTGAAAGATAAACGTAAGTAAGCGTTGCACTTGTTAACGAATTTCATTAACTTTTTGACCGATACTATTAATAAAATTAACGGTTGTTTGTGTACTATAAAATCCCGACCATGTTTTATCAACTTCAGCGGCGGTTAAGTTGAGATAATTATTTTTATATAGATTATGGAGCGCAACAAAGTTTGCTCCGCTATAATAGCTACTATCATACATACTAATCACGTTATTTTTATACGTATTAAAGTATGCTTGGTTAAGCGTAATATTATATGGCGCGCTACTATGTTGACTTTTATCAATAATGGTATACCAGAATAAGCGTACTTCTTGCCATATACGCCCATCACCTTGCATTTTACTATGGTTAGTTGGGATACGGCTCATTTGCCCCTCTGAACTATTTTCGTCCCAACCTAAGCCCATGGCCCAGTCGTAGTCATAAGGGATGAAGTGGGCACGGTTATTATCACTTGGATCAAAATAAATATAATAGTTATTGCCGTTATTACGTAAATCGTCTGGATTACCAGTTAAATATGCTGCGGCAGCGTACGTTAGGAAACTATTCATATCAACAACTTCTTCAAGTGCGGCACTATATTGACCTGGTTGTTTGTTTTCGTTATCTTTTAAGACTTGCATTAAGTTGACAAGATTGCCGTGGTTAATTGTATTTTTATGAAGTTCCTTCGCATCATAGCCTGGATTATAGCCACTAAACTTATCTTGTTCTCCAATAATTCCATCTGGAATAAGACCGTTACTTGGGTTGTTATCAATATAGCGAACATCTTCAATCATTAAACTACCTTTTTTATGTTCCTCGTTACTTGATGTCTTGCCCCAACCAACTTTATAAAGGTCACCATCATCGGCACCTTTTGCAAAATAGCGACGAATTAAATCTTTGTCTGTCGCTTCGTTAATTGTAATGATCCCAAACTTTGTACCGTTCATTTGCAGTGGTGTAAGTGTTGAGTTTTGACTAACAAGACCGTGCTTTTGGAAAAAGCTAAAGACAAATGGTTGATTTGTCATACTCTTGTCATCGGTTTTATTATATTTAAAGTCGATTTTAGACATTCCGTTTTTGCCATCGTCATCATGCATAATTGTCCGATTATTACGAACATCGTAATCTGGGTCACCTTTCGCCCATGACTTTTGTAAGCCAAACGGGGCGTAAATATCTTTATGCCACCGTTCATCAAACTTTAGTTTAAAACTAAATGATGTTGTAAATCGATTGTGGTAGTGATCCCAAAAATGATGATCACGTGATGTATTCCCTTTGCGGCGCATGCCGACTTCGTAATACACATACTTACGGCCGTTTACGGTTAGGCGGACACTAACTGGCCAGTATAAGTCGTTATTATTACCGTTAGGATCGTTATTAAGATATCCATGCGTATCCATAAGTGCAAAGATTTGGGGATCACCAAATATTTCGACATTCAGTTTCGTTTCAGGATGCCAAAATTCTAAATATTGTTTCGTTGGTGTTGTCCGAGCGTTTTCGGGAAAAGTAAAACCGTTATACGACGGACGAGTCACAGCATCACTTTCTAAATGCGGATAGCCAGGATCCACAGGACGTGCATCAGCAAAGCCAGCAAGTGTTGGGATGTACATTTGATCAACATCTCCATCCCAATCATCATCTTGATTAACAATAATAACAATTTCACGCGTGTCGCTTTGATTAAGAAGGCGAATTGTTGCCGTGAGTGTTATCTCAGTTGGATTGGCTGGTGGAATTACTTTAGCGTCCCACAAGTCAATAGTAATTACGTTACTATTACTAGATTCCCATGTGATAATTGCGCCATTATTACCAAATTTTGGTAAAACGAAACTTTCTACAACAGAATTTGGAAGAACAATTGCTACTTTATCTTGTGCCAACTTTGAAGTTATTAGGGCGCCTAAGCTAGCGATATTATATCGTTCAATGAGATAATTAATTCGATCTAAACCAATAACACCTTGTCCAACATCTAAAGTATTAAATTGTTCACGTTCAAATGTTGTTAGTATGTAGTAATAATAGTTTAGTTCTTTAATAACGCTATCGACGTCACAAATATAATTACCATCACTAGTTTTATCTATAAATTCACTTACGATATCAGTCGCCACGGGTACAAATGTTTTAAATTCTCCTGGAGATATTTCGTTATAACCTTTGGCACTAATTTCATAAATCTTATTAACCGAATGACTATAATTTAAATCCTCAGTTTTATTGTTCCAATATTCACCGCTTACACTCGTTCTTGTGAACATATAACCAGTAATATTCATAGGTAAATCAAAATAATTGGCATCGTTTTTAGCATCATAAAGCGT
>JAAYJX010000179.1 GCA_012522695.1 Erysipelotrichia bacterium | reverse complement strand
CCGTCATCCGTTAAAACACTAATTTCTGTTACACCAACACCAATCGCTGTAACTAAACCACTATCTTCATCAACAGTTGCAACACTTTCATCATTTGAGATAAAAATTACTTCTTGATTAGTCGCATCGCTAGGTGAAATGGTAGCAGTTAGTTGAACTTCTTCACCAACGATTAAAGTTTTACTTTTGGGCGAAATTTCAACACTTTCAACTTTAATCGCACTTAATAAATTTTTTAAATCAAGGCGTCCTACACCAGCTTTAGGATTAGAAGGTGGGGCAAACTCAACAGAGCTTTCAATTAAAGCCTCAGCAATTTGATTAGGCGTGGCATAAGGATTAGCTTCTTTATATAAGGCTGCCGCACTAGCAACAATTGGTGAAGCAAAAGAAGTTCCAGGAGCCTCAACATATTTAGTCGTACTCCCAACATCACTAACATAAACTGTTCCAGGTGCGTATATATCAACATTGTTACTACCATAATTAGAATAATTAGCAATTGAAGTATGACTATTTCTAGCTAACGCTCCAACCCCAATTACGTGATTATTACTTGCCGGATAAGAACTTCGATTAGTATTTTCATTTCCTGCTGCAGCAATTAATGTTACACCTTTGTTATGTGCATAATTTATGGCTGGTTGAAAAAAAGTACTAGCACCGTCGATACCTTTATTAAAATATCCAAAAGAATCAGTAAAACTTTCTTCATAAGCACCAATTGACATATTTATAATATTTGCCCCATTATCAGCAGCATATCGAATTGCACGGTCAACTTCTGTAAAGTATAAATTGATTTTTAAAACCATGAGATTAACTTTTGGAGAAACGCCCGCGCCACCAACGCCGTTAACAAGCGCGCCAATTGTCCCGGCAACGTTTGTTCCATGTCCTGGATCATCGCCATCATCTTCAATAATTGACAATCCATAATTAGCAACACTTTGAATAACGATGTTTGAGTAATTTCCTCCTCGTTCTTCAATATAGGCTGATTTATTGGAAATATTCGTTTGTAAGCCATCCCAAAAATCAACGTGATTTGTATTAATCCCTGAATCGATGATGGCAACTGTAACGCCTTCGCCAGAATATCGCGAATAAATATTATCGTAATTTATATGATTAAAATGAAATTGCTGGCTAAAGTTAGGCTCGCCAGCTACATTTGCAGAACTTAGAAGTGTAACCTTCTCATTAAGAAACGGATTTTTTTCTTGAGTATTTGTAAGATTAGGTAAGCCAACTAATAAAAAGAGACTACTAATTAATATTATTAAATTATTTTTACGTTTCATATTTTTCCCTTTAATTAGAAGCATATCATGCTGAACGCTAACGAAGTAATAATAACACATTTTAATAAGTCAATTTATAAAAAAAACATAAAGGCAAAAATTATTTGCTTTGATTAGAAAAAAACTTGCTAATTATTATTTAAATCTTTTTTCTTCTAAGGTTTTAATAGCATTTTTATTGCGTTTTGATGAATTATTAACTTAAGATGATATTATTAGGTTCAATTTATTTTGAGCTTAAATAATGCTACTAAAGGATTTAGTAGAGCAAGGAGTATCTTATGAGAATACTTTTACGAATTGTCGTTGGATTACTTGGTTTTGTTGCTTTCTTAGGAATGATGGGTTCTGGCGCTTTATGGGCATATGGTGAATATGGTGCGCCACTTCTTGAAACACAACTAAGAAGTATGGAAGAAGAAATCGAACAAGAATTAGAAGAAGACTACCCTGGTTCAACTGTAACAGTGGAGTTTAAAGAAGTCTTTTATCAACTTGAAGGAACTTCTTTATTTGTCGCTTTTGAAGTTCACGCTGTTGCTGAACTTAGTGGCGTGGAAGTTGAAAACACAACAACGTATGTTAGTGCCGATATTCTTGGTGTTGTTTTTGGTGAAGCCGGTGACTTTGCTACCTACACAGTTAGTGAATGGGATGATGTTAAGGACGCATTTAAAGCCGCCCCAAGTATTGTCTTTAATGGTGCAGAAGCTAAAAAAGTCGCGATTACATGGGCGATAGTTTTTGGTGTTATTTTTGTTGGCTCAATTGTTGTCCGGGCAACGCTTTTAAGAAGAAAACGTAAAGCTGCTTAGTTATTTTATTATTTATCATAAGTAATTAGTTTTCTTTCAAACGTTTATGCAAACTAAAACATGACTTATCTTTTTTTAAAGCGGTCAT
>JAAYJX010000178.1 GCA_012522695.1 Erysipelotrichia bacterium | reverse complement strand
CTTTTGTCAACTAAGTTCAAACAAAAAACAGATGAACTTTTGTATTCATCCGTTTTTATATGTAAGACATTAGGATAATTTACTCATTTTTTTAACAATAGTTTTATTCCTAAGTAAATAAGAATTGCACCTACCATAACGTTAAGAAACTTAATAACTATTTGTGGTAAGAATCCACTTAGAATACTTCCACAAAACGATACGATTGTTAGAAAAAATAATGTGGACAGGATACATCCAAATCCGAAAAAAATAAGTTGTTTTTTGCCATATTCAACAACTTGAGTTGAGAATACGCCACCCCAAAAAATTATTGTCAGTGGGTTAGATGCAGTAAGCAGTATACCTTGGATGAAAATATTCTGATTTGTCACATCAGAGAATATTTTTAAAGCAGGTAACAATGTAAAACCAAACGCTCCCGTTATTGAACTTGTCCCAAACAATACTAACACAATACACCCTAATACTTTAATGGTGGATATAGTCTTTTCTTTATTAATAATTGCAGCAATGCCAAGACCAGATAAGATTATATATATCGCGTCAATAAGACTAATAGCTAAAACTAAGGATAACCCAACCAAAAAACCATATGTAGCTGAAGTGTTAAATACCATTAAACACATTGGGCCAACCGCAAGTTGTAATATCATTCCGAACTTAAATCCTCTATAAATCATAATTCCCCCAACCATTGATATATTAATGCCGAACGGATGCCTCAAACCACGTCTGACAACTGTATGTCATATTTGAAGGTTTCGTAAAATTTCATGATAGCGTTTTGTTGCCAGATTACTTGCTTTGCCCTTTTTACAAAAAGAAAGTCCAGCCAGCTTAGGAACTACACGCTCAACCACAATCTCCCCGTCCACCATTTTTGATTTCAAGGCATCCAAGGCTTCTAAAAACCGTTTATCCTTCTTTGCCTGGTCGTAAAAGGATAAAACATAAACATACTCAAAAATGTTGTAGTTTCGGAAAGGATATTCAACCTGCATAAATAATGTGCCAATTCCATAATGACATGGTCCAATAGGTTTTCGAATCCTCCAATGTTCCAGCAAAAATTCCACGGCTTTATTTAGTGCTGGCTCTTTATTATAATTATTGTTAAAACGAAAAGCATTTAGAGCAGTTAGTGTTGGGAAGGGGTTTGAATACTCCGTTTCTGGCCCACGACCAAAGCTAAATTTATTACAGCGCCACCCACCATCTACATATTGGATATCTAAAAGATGTTGGAAAGTTTTTTGAAGTCTAACATCTGAAGCAAATCCCAAATGGCAAAGAGTATTAGCGGCATGTATTGTTAGACACGGATAGATAGAGCCCTTAGGATACAGTTTAAAGCCTCCCTCCTCCTTCCAAGTGCTAAATATTAATTCAGCACATTCTTTCAATATTGATTCCGTGGGTTCCATACCCAATTCCAATAAGTACATTACGCTCTCTAAAGTCGAAAATGGCGAACCCTTTATTAATCGCTTATCCGGCGGCGTCCAAAGATCATCTCCGTTATCATGTTTATGTGATAATATTACTTCAAAATCAGATGAATATTGCTTCTCCACAGTCACTTTTCTTCACTCCCAACAAAAATTTTATCATGAGCTTTGGATTATGTGTCATTAACACTGTCTACAAAAATCGCCAAGAAAGAAAATGTCTCTTTAGCGTGATTATCCTTCTTTATGGTTTTATATAAGCATATCCATTACTTTGTTTTATTACAAGTTCAACAACTCCAGCTGGAACAATATCTACAAAGTGAATGATG
>JAAYJX010000177.1 GCA_012522695.1 Erysipelotrichia bacterium | reverse complement strand
TTACGTATTCGTGCTCGCCCATAACGATTTGATTTGTAATTAAAAAATCATAAGGTTTTTCTAATTTAGAAGAAATAAGAAAGTTAATTTTATTTTTTTTACTCGACATAAAAACTTTAACTTTAATCACATCGTCTTTTAATGCGTAATACCAAAGCGAGTAATTAAGTCCCATTTTATAAGCTGAAGGTACCCCGAGCATTTGATATTTTTTATTTATTTTAATAAAGACTCTTTGGCCAGTAATTTGATTAATATTTAATAAGCCGCGGTTAATTGATAAAAATTTATGCATGCTCGTATTGCCACTTACAACTTGGGCATTAAAAAGACCATATGAGTAATTTGTACTAGTAAATAAATCTAAGTCTAAATCATCAAAACCATTTTGTGTAGTAATTATATTACCACTTGGCCGTTCTTGAATTTTTTCTTTATTTTGTAAAACAACATGACTGTAATCATTTGTAAAAAAACTTAATAATTGTCCATCTTGTTTTTCACTAAACTCTCTTTTTGGAAAATATTCATTTAGCTCATTTTCTGTTAAATCCCGGCAAATAATGGGTAAAAGTGAGATATTTTCGGCAATTTGGTTTGTTTTTTCTTTTAAAGCACGATCAAAAAGGTGTTGGGGAATCTTTTGATATTCACTTTCAATTAAAGGAAGGAAATCTAATTTCTCGATTGGTAATTCTTGTTCTTCTTTTAAGAAAGCGTAAAAAGAAAATTGCCTTTTACCATCAAGATTAAATTTTTCTGTTTGCAAAGAAGGCGTTGCTAATTCATATTGATAATTAACATTTGGTAAATCTTTATTTAGTAAAATTGGCTTTTTGTTTACCTTGAATGATGGTCCAAACCATTGCATTGCGTCAGTTGCAAAATACTTTGTTTTAATATTAATTGAACCTTGTGCTAATAAAGGATTAGATGAGCCCATGTTTTGTCTTGAGCATATGTGAAAACTCTCATTAATTTTAAAAATTTTGTGGTCTAAGTATTGGCTTAAATATAATTCATTACTTAAAACACCATTAGGGTGATCTAAGGCTATGTCTTGTAAATAAACAACGTCTAAATTACTTTGATGACCTTCTAAAATTAAATCATAAAACCAAAGATGTTCATTTGCTAAATATAATAAAAGACGAAATCTAACGTTTTTATATTCGCCTTTTATTAAACGATAATTTTCGCCATGATCAAAATGTGTTGCCTTTTCTAAAATTGAAATAACGTCATCTTGATCACGGAAGCGTAAATAAATATTAGCAACTCCCCCAAACAAATGATTGCCCCGAAAAGAATTTATTTGTATATCTTTGTAAGTAATTTTTTCGATAAAATTATTGTCTAGGGTAGAAACTGATAAAAAACCTTTTTTTAAAACTGTGCGGCAAGTTTTATCCATAAAGTTTATCCACGTTTGAGCATCGATTCTCCACTGTCATAATCGAATAGATGAATATATTGCATATTAAACTTGATTGAGACACGGTCTTCGATTTTAAAAGGAAAGCGCGAACCTGCGCGAACGATTAATTTATCTTCTGCTCCTCTTAAATCGATATAGGCAAGTGTTTCATTACCAAGTTTTTCATAAACATTAATCGACCCACGGACATTGTCGTAATTGTCATTATCGATTTCTTTAACTAGACTCATTTCT
>JAAYJX010000022.1 GCA_012522695.1 Erysipelotrichia bacterium | reverse complement strand
ATGTCCCGCTGGCTCTTAATAATTTTCCTAGTGTGCCTTTGCGATTATTAAATTCTCCCACAACGATGTAAAGACGATGTCCAAACACGGCTTGTCGAATAATCATACTATCTAAATAATGGACATGATTTGAAATAATAATTGCGTTTTTATGGCCTTTTAAGTTTTTCCTTCCTTTTATTTTTAATCGAAATATAAAAGTATTAATAATAACAGCAGAAATCATGACGAAGATTCGGAAAAAACCAAAAAACATTTTCTCAAAGAAATTGCGACTTAAATAAGAATACGTTTCATCAACAGGGTTATAACCATTCATATTAATTGTATCGACATTAAAGTGAAAATCGCCACGCCTTTCACATTCAATTATTTTTTGAAAAAGGTGTTCTTTTGTCTTAGCCATTATTCATCCTTATCAGATATATAATACGCTCTATCAATTGGAACCCACTCGACATTATTTTTAAATAAAAATAAACGTATAAAAATTATAATAAATTCGCCTAAAATAAAAGGGTTAAATAAAACAACTAAAATTAATTCTTTAGTAGATAATTTAATGTTATGTCGATCAACAAAAAGTGTAAAAATTGTATATATCACCATTGTTAAATAAATTAACGTCAATGGTATTAATCCCGCAATTAAAAGCGTCTTCCAAATTGGTTGTAAAAAAATGGCGTAAGCAGCCGCTGCAGCTAAACTTACAATTCCAAGAAAAAGACTTATCCCGGCAAACAAATAAACGGGAAGCAATGAATATAGAAAATCAATATTTTTCCATTTCACCTTATCTTCAAAAAATGTTTTTTTAAATATCTTACGACGATAAAGCTTTTTACATTCACTAAAACCAGAAAGCCATCTTAATCTTCTTTTAAAAGACGCTTTATGTTCTTTTGGCTCTTCTGTATATGTAATTGCATGTGAATAATACCCAGTTGAAAATCCATGAAGAAGGGCGTTTGCTGTTAATTCATAATCTTCTGTAAGTGTCTTATAAGGCCAACCATTAAGTTTTTTCATAAGGTCGCCTCTAACTAATAAGTTGGACCCGCTTATACTTACTGTTATGTTATGTTTTGTTCGATAACGATTTCCGAGTTCATCGACCATAATAAATAAAAGGCCCGTGCAATTACTAATTACGCTCCGATTAGGATTATCAAAAGATCTCCAATTTTTATTTAGTTTTTTTCCGATAATAATTTGCCTATCCATTACCATCGCATTATTCATTTCCGTTAAGAAATTTGTTTCTAAAATATTGTCAGCGTCAATAATAATAAACGCATCGTAATTCAAATTTTTATTTTTTAATATACTTTTTATCGCGCCATCTAATGCGTCACCTTTTCTTTTTTGATTAGGGACAATATGAATCGTTGCGTTCAAACTATTTTTTACAATATTAATTGTCGGATCTAGTTTATGATTAACAATAATATGCACATCGAACAGATTTGCATCATAATCTTGATTTTTAATTGAATTAATTAGATGGCTAATAATTTTGCTTTCATTTCTTGCTGGAATCATAAGAGCAAATCGATTTAACTCCTTATTTTTTAATTTAGGTTGTTTTTTAAAAGCAGCAGTAAAGTAATATAGTCTCGGTATTAATAAAATAAACAAAAATATCGAAACTAAAAAGTAGATTTTTATAACATTTTGAATTAAAAATTCCATTATTTTAAACCGTTAATTAAGCATCGCGATAAGAAATTTTTCATGGTCCTCGCCGCCCATTTCCTTTTCAATTTTGTTTCTCATTGCTTTTAATAAATTATTAAGATAAAGCACAACTTCTTTACCTGATTTTGTTAGAAAGATTTGACATTTACGGACGTTATCGCATGTTCGAGCAATTAAATTTTTATCACTTAAAGTTTTTAAAACACGTGTCGTAAGAGCAGGATCGTTATCACTTAACTTTGTTAATTCTTTAATTTTTAATTTTTCATTATTTTCTAAAAGTAATAAATATGGTGCGTGTTGCATAGAAAGACCAACAATTTTTAAATCGCGGTTAATTTCATTTTTTAATTTTTTAATTACTTTACGGTAAGAAATAAATTTTTCATTCCACTCTTTTGTGTCCATTTTTTTATCCTCTAGTAACCACATTTTGTTGCATTACATTGACTAAGTCAACAAATATATATAAAGCTTGCTTTCTTAATCACTCTCCTAACTATTTGTTTTAGGATATAAAAATCTTTAAACTAAAAAAGGGGGTTATTATGAAAACATATCGCGAAGAGCTTTATTATTTTACAAAAACACGTCGAGCCTACATTAATATTACTAACGACGTTCAGCAAATTATTAATAAAAGTAATATAAAAGACGGCCTTATCTTAGTTAATGCGATGCACATCACTGCCAGTGTCTTTATTAACGATGATGAAAGAGGCCTACATAATGACTTTGAAGTTTTTTTAGAAAAATTAGCGCCTGAAAAACCTTATGAGCAATATGAACATAACGGTTATGAAGATAATGCTGATGCGCATTTAAAAAGACAAATAATGGGACGAGAAGTCGTTGTCGCTATTACAAATGGTAAATTAGATTTTGGAACTTGGGAACAAATTTTTTATGGTGAATTTGATGGAATGCGAAAAAAGAGAGTTCTCGTAAAAATTATTGGCATATAAATTTAAACTTCTAATTTTTGTAATTTAGCGTCAGCTTTTCCTTTTAAAAACAAATACATCATAAGCGTCAAGAGCATATTTGTAATTGTTAACAATAAAACTGCAAGATCAAAAGTTATATATGGTATTAATGTAAATAAAAAAATTAATCCTGCTTGCAAAATAAGGAGGCCGAATCCAGAAAATATTGCCACAAAAGCAGACATCCCTTGTTTAATAACTTCGACTTCTGTTTTAAAATCAAAACGAGGGAAAAAAACGTTAAGCCACGAAAAATAAAATGACGTAGCTAGGGCGAAAGAAACGATTAATAAAAAACTACTTAATGCAGTTAAAATCGGTATGTTAAAATTAACGACAAAAATAGGAAAAGTAACAAAAATAATTGGTAGTTCTATAAGCAAATTAAAAATAATTTTTGAAAGAAGTATTTTTTCACCTTTAATCGGTAAACTTTTTAAAAGGCCAAAGTTTTTCCCCTCCAGCGATAAGCTAATAGCAGGGGTATAAACGGTCGATAAAGAAAAGCCATAAACAGCTAAAATACCAATTAAAACAAAAGGACCTATCGACGTTAAAATTTGATCTTTGAAAAAGAACGATAAAATGGCTAACGCGACAAGAATTATTAAGCCAAAACCGCAATTAAAAATATATACTGGTGTTGTAATAAATTTCCGCCATTCTTTCTTAATTAGGCTAAAAATAATAGGTTTTTGCGCTCTTTTACCGTCTTTTATGATTATTTCCTTAGCGGTTGTCCGATTTTGATTAGTCTTAATACTTAATTTTGCAATAAGAAAAATCATCCCGGTTGTAAAGCCTCCATAAAGCAAAAATAAATATAAAAACTGTAAAATATTTTGATCAAAAACGGCGCTAGCAAACCATTCATTTGGCACATAGAATAATGCAATTGTTTCCATAACAGAGACGGGTATCATGGAGCCTTGTTCGACATTTGCTGAACTAAGTATTGAAACTAAAAATATACTAATAAAGACAACAAAAAGAAGGATTGTTTGTACTAAACTTCCGTGTTTAAATTTTTTACTTAATTTTGCAAAAAGGAGAGACAAAAATGAGCCCAAAATCACACCCGGTAAAGGAAGCAAAAAATAAGAAAACAATAATGAAAGAAAACCTAAAATAGTAAAAGGTGTTTTCAT
>JAAYJX010000176.1 GCA_012522695.1 Erysipelotrichia bacterium | reverse complement strand
TTTATATTCGAAAAGCAAAAGGAAATAAAGATAGGGTAGTGATGCTTTCTCCTAAGCTATTGAACACGTTAAGAAAATATTTCTTAGAATATAAACCGCTTGATTATCTGTTTGAGGGTCAGCAAGGAGGTGCTTATTCCGCAAAAAGTGTTCAGAATATTGTAAAACAGGCAGCAACAAAAGCGAGAATTAAAAAGAAGGTTACTCCCCATATCTTGCGACATAGCTTTGCCACTCATCTTTTGGAAAATGGGACAGATATTCGATACATTCAATAACTTCTTGGACATTCATCCATTAAGACAACCGAAATTTATACCCACATCACTGATATCTCAAAATCCAAAATTAAAAGTCCGTTGGATTTATTGTAACGGTCGGCGGCTTGGCGTTCGGGCGGATTTTTACCATAAATTTTTAACCGAAGTACCAAATTTCAAATATACTAAAAGTTTTGAATCGAAGCGATTAACCCGCCTGACGCAAAACCACTTGTTGTAAGTCGTTCTCATTTATCATCAGTTTTATAATATTTCAAAATCGTATCCATCATTTCTTTTCGATGTTCATCAATTTCATCTTTATCCCATTTGTCTTTACTGAATATGCAAAACGATTTTAAAGTATCAAAACTATTGCTTTTTTCTTGGAACATTGATCTTTTTACTCCCACCGACTTATTGCTATATTCAGAGTTTTGAGAAACACTTAAAAGAACTAAATTCCCAAATGAGTTTAAATATTTTGCTTCTAACTTAGGGTTTTCCATCTCATTCTCTGGATTTTGAGGATAAATGTGTTCAACTGAATTTTTTGATGTAATTCGATAATTCTTAAATTTCGACTCATCCCTGTTTTCCCAATTTTTCCATAAGATATATTCTAGTTTGTAAAACCAGTAATGCTTAAAGCCAGTACCGTTTGCTTGTTTTAAATATTCCTCAATATTAAATTCAGATTCAAAACCATCGGTTTGATTCATCATTTTCCAAGATAACTCTTTATCTGTTAAATTCTTAGTTAATGAAAAAACGTTATCAAGATGCTCTAAATAATCTAAATGCGTTTTGCAAACTGGAACCTCATCATTATGGTTATAATATAGATAATCCAAGTAAGAGCTCAACCAGTATTGACGAAGATAATCCCCTGTAAAATAGAGCACGCTTTGCAGCATTAAATTATTGGATTTCTCATAATTTGTACGAGAATAATAGCTCTTTTCATTTCTTGTAAAATTAACAAGCTCTAATGTCTCATTCTTAGTATTAGTATCAGACACCCATTTGATTATATATTTATCAAACAGGTATCTCACTTTCCAAAGTAGTTCAAAAAATCGTTTTACTTCCTCGGAATCGTTTCTACTTTCAAGTTCTTTGAATATCTCAATAAGTCGATTGGAGTGAAATGTTTCTTCGAAATCTCCTTTGTTTTCCGCTTTAAGATGAAGACGATAAGCGTGTAAAAGTAACTGTTGAAAACTAATGATCGAACGACAATAAATTTCTTCTGAATCACGATTACTTTCGTTTTCAGATGTTTTTTTATTAAATGGGTAATCATCTATTGCATTAATGTCTATATCCCCAATTTTAAAACTGCTGTTTTTTTCACTATTAGGATTTGATGTGTCTACTGAATATTCAAAAATATCTTTGCTAAATTCAACAAATTTTGTCAAATTGATACTATTCCAATCAGAGGCAGGAAAAGATGTTCGAGCATTTCGCTCGAAAAAGTTATTCATATTTTCACAAGTTTCCCATATTTTAGAATACAGCACTTTTTCTTGACCAATAACTTTCAGTAAATTGGCTTTGACAATGTCTGATTGTTCAAGTTGAACACCCGAATTGTTGATTGTAGAAAACAGTTTGTTTAAGTCTGTATTTGGAGGCGTTGTATTTTTTATAAAGAACACTTTAGAATAAATGAAATTTCCAAAACCTTTAAGTTCATCTTCAAAAGACAGATTATCATCTTTTTCAGATAGAGCATCTCTTAAAAATCCTTCTATTGACTTAACCGCTTTGGTAATATTCTTTAAATATGGATAAGATTCAACATCTTGTACGACTTTATCTTTTGTCTGCTGACTCTCATCTAATAAATAGTTTAGGTAATCATAAACTTCATTTCTAATTTCAAAAGTTAGCCTAAGTTCATCATCCTTTTTTAGAAACTTATTAATATCAGAACCTTTCGTTAGTCTTGAAATAACTAAAGCTATTAACCACAAGGTAGTGAAACGTTGTTGCCCATCAATTAATTCAGATTGTTCGCCATTTTCGCCATTGTCTTTAGTAATAATAGTACTAATGTAATAGGGAGTTTCTCTATCTTGTAGATATGACTTATAAAAGTCATCTATTAACTTTTTAAGCTGTTCGTCACCCCAAACATATGGACGTTGATAAGTTGGGATGATGAAACTGTATTCTGACACATCCTTTAAGCATAAAAGTTTTGAATTAAAAATCGTTTTATTTGTTCCCATTATCAATCATTCTATTAATACTAGTCATCAAATCATTATCGTAAGATTTATTTTGAGAGTTCTCTGCATAATATTTTGCGGTTCTATCCTTAATATTAAAATAGTCAGTTACATCTTTTATGAATCTTGTCTTAACAGTATTCATTTCCACATCATCCTTAACTAAATAGCTTGTGTCGAAATTGTAGCGTAACTTCTTCAAATAAAGGAATAACTCCTCAGTCGTAAATACTTCGAGGATATTGTCAATAAATTGATTGTCATAAACGAACTTAAAAACACTATCTTCTCGGACATTTCTTGCGTTAGAAACTCTTAAGGAATAAATTGCCCTAAACAACCAAAGAGAGGCTTCAAAAATTAGATAAAAACCAAATCGACTTACATAACTAATAATACTTACTTCAAAAAGTTCTTTTAAAAATATAGTACCATTGTTTCCAATAATTAATTTTTCTCTAAAATCGTAAAATCTATCATCAATTAAATGATGTGATTTTGATTGAAATAACAGGTTGTATAGTTCTATGTAATCATTAATATAGTCTAAAGTATTTGCTCCGTCTGACAACGGCTGTTTTAACATTTTGTAATCGCTTTGATGCATTTGAGATCGTCTATCTCCTTCTTTAACAACTGCACTATAATGAAATGAAACATCTTTCCCATCAGATTTTGTTTTAAGCGTAAACTCATCTGTAATTGACTGCTTAATACCTTTCGAATCTCTATAGAATGGAAATCGAAGCCAATGTCTATTATCCCAAAATCTAACCTTTGTAAGTTGTTGAATGATATGTTCAACTTTCTTATTATCAGAAGCCTCCCATTTCCTAGCTTGATAATTGACCAGTTTCCTTTCTGGTACTGCTCTTAAATGATGAGCTTTCAAAATATCACTTCCTTTTAAACGAACACCACCTGTATTTTGTGTTTCAAAGAATGTATAAGCCAAATCTTCACTATTAGTAATTACAAGAGTTACATTAATTTGTGTGAAATCAATGGAATTTAAAATATCCTGTTCGCTATAGTCAAAAATAAGCCTGTTTTTAATAGCCTTAAGATAAGGAAGATTATTTTTAATATTGCTTATACTTTCGGGATTATGATGTGTAATATTAGTGATGATTTTATCATTTTTAAATAGTTGAAACATTAGGGCAGTAGTAATACGCTGTTGTCCATCAATTATATTCAATCTACCATTATCGTTATGCAGAATGATGCTTCCTAAATAGAACAAGGGCTTGGGATTGTCTCTTTTAGAGTATTCCAACCAATCATCTAATAATGTATTAATTTGTTTTTCACTCCAAACATACGGACGTTGATATTCAGGAATCGATAATTGTCCTTTTACTTCTGTATTTGGAAGTATTGAAGAACTGCAGTTTAACAAATCAGCCAAACTACAACTTGTTACTATTAATTCTTCTTTATCTTCTTCTTCCATTTTCTATGCTTCTTCTTTGTTTTAAGTGCTGAGATTGTTGTTCTTCAAATGACTTACAACGTTTTATTTACCCAACAAATATACAACATTCCTAAACATAAAACAACATTCACCAACTATTTTCATAATTTTATCAACATAAGTAGATATCTTATTGAATAAGAGCTAGATAATAATAAAATAAACAATATAATTATTTTGC
>JAAYJX010000175.1 GCA_012522695.1 Erysipelotrichia bacterium | reverse complement strand
TTTTTAAAAGAAAACTTATGGGTCTTTTCAGTCATTATCGTAACGATGGCGCTTTTTGTCGCTTTATTTACTTTTTCAAGATTTCTTTTAAGAGCAAAATTAGGTCCTAACATTGCCAAAACAATGCAGCAAAAGCTTTTTTATCATATCGAAAGGTTACCCTACTCTTTTATGAAAAAAGCACGCAGTGGCGATGTTATTCAAACATGTACGCGTGATGAAGAAGTTTTGCGTCGCTTTTTAACAAGAGAAATGTTTTCAGTTGTTTATACAATCTTAATTGTTTTATTTTCTTTTTTAATTTTAGTATCAATTAATTATAAAATTGCACTTATCTCGCTCGTGTTAATCCCGTTGTTATTTGTATATTCTTTTTTTGTTATTAAAGAGGTTCGTAGACGTTTTCGAAAAACTGATGATAGTGAGGGACTTCTAACATCGAAGATCGAAGAAAATTTAGCTTCTGTTCGTGTCGTTAAAGCTTTTAATAATGAGGCTTACGAAATTGAACATTTTGAAGAACACCTTCAAGATTATAAAAAGAAGTTCGTTCATTGGCGGAGACTTTCGGCTTTTTTCTTTTCTTCAAGTGATATTTTTGTTTTTGGTCAAATTGTATTAACGACTCTTGTTGGGATTTCTTTAGCTTATAAAGGTGAAATTTCAATTGGTACGCTTTTTATAAGTTTTACGTTTGTTAATATGATGGTTTGGCCAATTCGGCAAGTTGCGACGATTCTTTCAAACTTTGCTCAAGCACTTGCGGCTATGGATCGGCTCAAACTCATTTTAGATGAACCACTTGAAGATCTTAAAATAGGGATTGAACCTAAAATCCAAGGTAATCTTCTTTTTGAAAATGTTTCATTTCAATTTGTTGATGGTAATGAGCCTGTTTTAAAAAACGTTAATTTAAAAGTTAAAAAGGGTTCGACTGTTGCGGTTTTAGGAAAAACCGGTTCAGGTAAGTCAACTCTTGCCCATTTACTAATAAGATTATATGAACCAACGAATGGGGCGATTTATTTAGATGGGCACAATATCGCTAATATTTCTCGAAGTCACTTAAGAAAAAATGTCGCTACTGTTTTACAAGATCCTTTTTTATTTTCTAAAACAGTTATTTCTAATATTCGTATAAGTAAACCCGATGCTAGTGAAGATGATGTTTATACTGCTGCTTCAATTGCTAATATTCATGATAATATTTTGTCTTTTAAAGAAGGATATGAGACGCCCGTTGGTGAAAAAGGCGTGACACTTTCAGGTGGACAAAAACAACGTTTAGCAATTGCTAGAACATTAATTAATAAAGCGCCGATTTTAATTTTTGATGATTCACTTAGTTCGGTTGATACAGAAACGGATATTAATATTCGTACAGCTTTAAAAAAACGTGTTGATGAAACGACAACGATTATTATTACGCATCGGATCGCGACGGCAAAAGATGCTGATTTAATTATCGTTTTAGAAGATGGGCAAATTACTGAATCAGGTAATCATGATGAATTAATAAATAGAAAGGGTTTGTATCAAAGAGTTTATGAAATACAAACAAAACTCGTCTAAAAATGGCTCATAACTTTGTCTTTGAAGAAGAAAAATTACCAACTAAATACAATTTTAAAGTTTGGAAAAAGATTTTTAAGTATACGCTTGCAAATTGGCCTTTTCTTATTATTTTAACTTTATCAATGCTAGTTACGACTTTTTATGATTCATCTTTTTTACCTCTTATGAACGCTGCGGCAATTGAATCTATTCCTAATATTCCATCTAATAATATTGCTAACTTAATTATTGAAGTTAATTTAATTTTTAATATTTCATTTAAAGTTAATTTTTATCAATATGCCTTACTCTTTTTTATGGCGATTGTTATTCGCGCGATAACCATTTTTATTACTTTTTATACGACAAATTA
>JAAYJX010000174.1 GCA_012522695.1 Erysipelotrichia bacterium | reverse complement strand
CGTTTTCTTCTTAAAAGCGTTGCCCGAACAACAATTGAGCCAACAAAAATAACACCAAAAATAATCGCCCATGTGATCGCGACTTTTTTAGCTTCTGCACCATTAAAGACAATACTTGGGGCGGCTTTAAAGGCGTCCTTTACATCATCCCATTCACTAACTGTGTAGGTCGCAAAGTCACCAGCTTCACCAAAAACAACACCAAGAATATCGGCACTAACATACGTGGTTGTGTTTTCAACTTCCACGCCACTAAGTTCAGCAACGGCATGAACTTCAAAAGCGACAAACAAAGAAGTTCCTTCAAGTTGATAAAACACTTCTTTAAACTCCACTGTTACAGTTGAACCAGGGTGGTCATCTTCTAATTCTTGTTCGATGTCTTCTTCCATACTTCTTAGTTGTGTTTCAAGAAGTGGCGCACCATATTCACCATATGCCCATAAAGCGCCAGAGCCCATCATTCCTAAGAAAGCAACAAAACCAAGTAATCCAACGACAATTCGTAAAAGTATTCTCATAAGATACTCCTTGCTCTACTAAACTATTTTAGTAGCATTATTTAAGCTCAAAATAAATTGAACCTAATAATATCATCTTAAGTTAATAATTCATCAAAACGCAATAAAAATGCTATTAAAACCTTAGAAGAAAAAAGATTTAAGTAATAATTAGCGAGTTTTTTTCTAATCAAAGCTAATAATTTTTGCCTTTATGTTTTTTTTATAAATTGACTTATTAAAATGTGTTATTATAACTTCGTTAGCTCTAAGCATGGTATGCTTCTAGTTAAAGGAAAAAAATATGAAATGCAAAAACAATTTATTAATATTGATTAGTAGTCTCTTTTTACTAGTTGGCTTACCTAATCTTACAAATACTCAAGAAAAAGATCCGTTTCTTAATGAGAAGGTTACACTTCTAAGTTCTGCAAATGTAGCTGGCGAGCCTAACTTTAGCCAGCAATTTCATTTTAATCATATAAACTACGATAATATTTATTCGCGATATTCTGGCGAAGGCGTGACAGTCGCCATCATCGATTCAGGAATTAATACAAATCACGTTGATTTTTGGGATGGCTTACAAACGAATATTTCTAATAAATCGGCCTATATTGAAGAACGAGGAGGAAATTACTCAAACATCGTTATTCAAAGTGTTGCTAATTATGGATTATCAATTATTGAAGATGATGGCGATGATCCAGGACATGGAACAAACGTTGCCGGGACAATTGGTGCGCTTGTTAACGGCGTTGGTGGCGCGGGCGTTTCTCCGAAAGTTAATCTTATGGTTTTAAAAATCAATTTATACTTTACAGAAGTTGACCGCGCAATTCGATATGCTGCTGATAATGGGGCAAACATTATAAATATGTCAATTGGTGCCTATGAAGAAAGTTTTACCGATTCTTTTGGATATTTTAATAAAGGTATCGAAGGAGCTAGTACTTATTTTCAACCAGCCTTAAATTATGCACATAACAAAGGTGTAACACTAATTGCTGCAGCAGGAAATGAAAATACTAATCGAAGCTCTTATCCGGCAAGTAATAATCATGTAATTGGCGTTGGAGCGTTAGCTAGAAATAGTCATACTTCAATTGCTAATTATTCTAATTATGGTAGTAACAATGTTGATATATATGCACCTGGAACAGTTTATGTAAGTGATGTTGGGAGTACGACTAAATATGTTGAGGCTCCAGGAACTTCTTTTGCTTCACCAATTGTTGCTAGTGCGGCAGCTTTATATAAAGAAGCTAATCCTTATGCCACGCCTAATCAAATTGCTGAGGCTTTAATTGAAAGCTCTGTTGAATTTGTGCCACCTTCTAATCCTAAAGCCGGTGCAGGTCGCCTCGATTTAAAAAATTTATTAAGTGCGATTAAAGTCGAGAGTGTTGAAATTTCGCCCAAAAGTACAACTTTAATCGTTGGTGAAGAAGTTCAACTAACTGCTACCATTTCACCTAGCGATGCGACTAATCAAGAAATAATTTTTATTTCAAATGATGAAAGTGTTGCAACTGTTGATGAAGATAGTGGTTTAGTTAGAGCGGTTGGTGTTGGCGTAACAGAAATTAGTGTTTTAACGGATGACGGAATGTTTGATGATAGTGCGACTATTACTGTTATCGATCCATATGAAGAAACGCTAAGTCTTAATTCATCTAACTTTAAGAGAAACTATGTTTTTG
>JAAYJX010000173.1 GCA_012522695.1 Erysipelotrichia bacterium | reverse complement strand
TAGTTACCATCAACACGCATAAAACCATCACGGTGGTAATCACTAACTTCGACTTTTGCGCGATTTACTGGTATTAAATTATAATTAACACCTAAACGATAGCGATGGGCATCTCCATAAGAAAATAGACGGCCTTGTAAAAACTTATCAGGACTAAAACCAATGCCAGGAACGACATGTGCGGGCGTGAAAGCTGCTTGTTCTACTTCAGCAAAATAGTTTTCTGGATTACGATTAAGTTCTAAAATGCCGACTTCGATTAATGGGTATTCAGCGTGTCGCCAAACTTTCGTAATATCAAACGGATTTTCATAATGATTTTTAGCTTGTTCTTCGCTCATGATTTGAACATACATTTTCCATTTTGGATAATTACCCGAAGCAATGGCTTCGTATAAATCTTTACCATGATGTTCACGGTCCATACCATTAATTTTTGCTGCTTCTTCATTTGTAAGGTTTTTAATTCCTTGTTGCGTTTTAAAGTGGAATTTGCACCAAACACGTTTGTTTTCTTTGTTATAAAAAGAATAAGTATGTTCACCAAAGAAGTGCATGTTGCGGAAGGAGGCGGGGATGCCTCTATCGCTCATAACGACAGTAATTTGATGGAAACATTCGGGTAATAATGTCCAAAAATCCCAGTTATTTTGTGCCGAACGGCGACCTGTGTGTGGATCGCGTTTAACCGCACGATTTAAATCAGCAAAATTATGAACATCGCGGATAAAGAAAGTTGGAGTATTATTACCAACTAAATCCCAATTACCATCTTCAGTATAAAATTTAACTGCGACGCCACGAATATCGCGTTCACAATCAGCAGCGCCACGCTCACCAGCAACTGTCGAAAATCTAATAAATAGGTCAGTTATTGTTCCTGGTTGTAAAACTTTAGCTCGCGTATATTGAGAAATATCGTGAGTTACTGTAAGTTTGCCGTAGGCACCCCAGCCTTTCGCGTGCATCCTTCTTTCAGGGATAACTTCACGGTTAAAATGGGCCATTTTTTCCATTAACCATACATCTTGCATTACAACCGGACCACGAGGACCAGCAGTAATTGCGTTTTCGTTATCGGCAACTGGCGCGCCGACTTCGTTCGTCAACTTCTTGTACTTTTTCATAAGTACTCCTTTCTTTTTTTTATTCATAAAATTAAAACAAAACAAACATTAATAACAGCCATATATACATTACAGATTTAGGTAACATTAACATCCCAACTTTTGCATTTTTATGCGAATATAAAACAACAGGTAAATAGAAAATAAAGCTTAATAAAATAGCTAGCCAAACATTATTAAGCGACATAACAATATTACGGTTGATAAAAAATAAAATAGTTATCATAATTCCCATCATAACAAACGGAATATTTCGCCAAATAGCCCACATAAAAGGAGGCTTTTTTTCTTGCCATTTATTATGTGGCAAAAGACAAATAACAATTCGAATAATGCCTAGTAAATAAAATAAAACAGTCCATAAAATAAAGTATTCAACAAC
>JAAYJX010000172.1 GCA_012522695.1 Erysipelotrichia bacterium | reverse complement strand
CTATTATTTTTTAGTTTAATTCGTTTAGTAACTGGTCTTTTCTTAACTAGTTGTGATAATCAAAGACATCTCCCCCTTCATTTTGGTTATCTTAATGGACATATCGAAAACTTAACTTATGAACAACTTCAAGAAAAAAATAAGCATCAAGATAATTTCTTATTATTTGTCACACCAAAAAGTAATTGTACGTGTTGGACAGCGTTTTTAAATAATGTTTTAACTCCTTATATTAAAGAACATCATTTAGAAGTTTTTACGATTAATTACACAGACTTTTTTACACCAAGTGATGAAAGTTTAGATACTTTTTCTTTAACACTTAATCCTGGTCATCAAACATTAGGATTATTTAAAGAAGGCGTTTTAAAACTAAATAGAGAATACGATAGTAAAAGTCGCTTATGGTATGAATACAACACTTTTAGTCAATATATATTTGAATATATTTATTATCCAACAATGTTGCAAATTAATATTTTTAATGATTTAGATAAACTTCTTTTAGATAAAGAAAAAGTAAGTGTATTGTTTTATGATTTAGATGAAAGTGAATCACGTTTTTTATTTGATTTTTATTTAAAAAAATATGCTTATGAATTAACAAAAGATAAAGTTTTATATTTAGTTAATACACGTGTTAAAAATATTAAATTGGATGATGACTTAGTTGAAGATGAATTGATTTGGCAAAGTTTTATTAATGATTATTCATTAAATACATATTTAGATGGAGTTTTACCGATATTTCAACATTACACATTAGAAGATTATTTAGTCGAACAAAGTGTTTATTTAAATGATGTAATAAGTACTTCTTTAGTTAGTGAACATTACAAAATTGAAAATAGTTATTTTACAAATGAACGCGTCGAAAATTTAGACTTTTTAAATAATTATAAAGATGAAAAAGTTTTAGTTAATAAATTAGTAAAAGAAAGCGATACATTTATTGAAAATAATATCCGTAAATGGGACTTTACTTTGGCAGCAAAATATCACGATTTATATGTAAACGCCTTTTTAGATTATTACTTATAAACTATCTTTATATTCTTTTTTAATACGGTCAGTTATTTCTTGAGCTTTTTTATATATGTCTTCAACTGGTTCATTTAAATAAAATTGATAATCTTCATATAAAATACGTCCATTAATCATCACTAATTTGATATTTTCTTTTGAACCACTGTAGACAATATTTTTCATAATATTATTTAATGGCTGCATATTTGGTCGCTTTAAATTAATCATAATTAAGTCAGCGAGTTTACCCTCACTTAATGTATCAGCATTATGTAATCCCATCGCATAAGCCCCGCCTAAGGTTGCCATTTTTAAAACTTTAATCGCATCGACCGCAGTTGCATCATTTGCCTTTAATTTACCTAAACCAGTAACTAAAAACATCTCGCGAAACATATCAAGACAATTATTTGAAGCTGGCCCATCAGTGCCGATCGCAAGATTCATTTTTTTATTAATAAATTTTTGAATCGGCGCAATCCCACTAGCGAGCTTTGTATTACTACTTGGACATGTCACTAAATGTAAATTATGTTTAAGGAAAACATCGATATCTTCATCAGTTAAATGAACACCGTGAAAACCTCCACCTCCATAATTATATAAACCGAGTTTATCAAAATATAAGGCAGGCGTTAAACCGTGTCGTTTAATACATCCGTTAACTTCATTTTCCGTTTCACTAATATGCGTATAAACGGGTGCTTTAAGTTCATTTGCTACTTCACTTAATTCAATTAGCATTGCTTCAGTCGCAGTATATTCAGCATGAAATCCTAGGCAAAAGCTTACTAATTCATGTTTATTGTTAAGATTAATAAAGTTTTCTTTTGTTTCTTTAATTGATTCTTTAAATGAAGTTGGCGTCGCTAAAATAACACTACGCATCCCAAAATCAACACTCGCCTCAAAAATAGCTTTGGGAAAATAATACATATCAAATTGAGCAGTTACACCACTAGTTAAATATTCTAAAAAAGCAACTTTGGATAAATGATAAACGTCACTTTCAGTTAGTTTTGTTTCATAAGGAAAGACGTGATTATAAAGCCAATCTTCAAGTTTTAAATCATCAGCGTTACTTCTTAAAAAAGTCATCGCCGAATGTGTATGGGCATTTTTAAATCCGGGCATTAAAACGTTACCTTCAACATCAATAATACGGTCAAATTTTTCTTGATGATTTTTACTTTCACCAACATAAGTAATAATATTATTTGTCACAATTAAATCACCAAAAATAATTTCTTCTTTTTCAATTAAAAGTAAACGAGCATTTTTAAATAAAATTTTCATTTTCTTTACCTTTCTTTTTAATTCATCTTTTCAAGGGCGATAGTATCAATTTTACCAACTAATGTTTTTGGTAGTTGTTTTAAATAAACGATTTCTTTAGGGACAGCGTAAATACTAGCGTTATTTAAAATAAGTTCTTTAACTTTTTCATCAAGCTTAATGTTTTCATAGTTATGATCTAAGACAATAAATAATTTTAAAACTTGACCTAATTTTTCATCATCCTTAGGAACAACAGCGCATTCATAAACTTCTTTAAGTGAAGACACTAAAACTTCAATTTCATTTGGAAAAATATTAACTCCACTTACTTTAATAATTCTTTTTAAACGTTGTTTAAAATAAACAAAATTATCTTGATCAAGTGCACCAAAGTCACCGGTTGGGACCCAAATTGTCCCGTCTTTATCTTTGACAAACGGTTGCTTTTCGCCTTCTTTTAAAAAGCGATAGCCATTCATTAATGTTTCACCACTAACGTAGAGTTCACCATCTTGATTAAAACCTAAGTTTTCTTTACCATCTAAACTCATAACTTTCATTTTTGTATTTGGTAGCATTTTCCCAACCGTCCCTTTTTTATAATGAGTTTTATTATTAACCGAGCACACCGTTACGACTTCGGTTAAACCATAACCTTCATAAAGGCGACAAGATGAACCATATTTAATCATTACTTCATTAAAACGATCAAATAATGTTGCATGCGAAAAGTCGCCACCAACAAAAGCAATTTTTAAATTTTTTAAATGATAGCCAGCAAACTTTTTATTTTTAAGTAAGTTTTCAAATAAAACAGGCACACCAATAATAAAAGAAAGTTGTTCTTTTTTTATATATTTAATTACTTGATCAGCATTAAATTTAGGCATTAACGTATTAGCCATCCCTAAAGATAAACAAGCGTGAACACCCATACATAAACCAAAACCATGGAAAAGTGGTAAAACAGCGAGCATATATTTATTTTTTATTTCTTTAATGCCTAAAATATTAAGGCCGTTTGAACTTAAGGCATTAACACTATATGAAGATAAAGCAATAACTTTAGGTTCACCACCAGTTCCACCACTATGTAAATACAAAGCATCTTTCCTATAATCTTGATCATAAACTAAATTAACTTCATATTCGTATAATGAAATAACTTGATCTTCTTTTTTTATTTTTTTAAGTAAAGAGGCATTTTTTAAATAATAAAAAACTTTAACAAAAATACTCATAAAGTCAGTTGGCGAACAACTAAATAAATGAATACCTTCTTCTTTAAGCGATAAAAACTCAAGATATGATGTATCTAACATAAATAAATATTTAGATTTTGTTTGTTTTAAAATATTTTTCATTTGCGTTAGTTTAATTAAAGGATGAATTAAATTAGCAATCGCTCCAATTTGATTAAGCGCATATAGTAAATAAATCGCATGGGGAATATTTGGTAAACAAACAGTGACAACATCATCTTTTTTTATCCCATAAGCTAATAAACCAGCACTTAGTTTTTGAATTTTAAGAAGTAATTCTTCATGACTTATTTTTTTATTTAAATAAATTAAAGCATCGCGTCTAGGATATAAACTCGCTGTTTGTAAAATTGCTTCGTACAATGTTGATTCTTTTTTCATAAGTTCTTATTTTTATTTTAAAGGAACGCCAGTGAAATAGAAAAGTAAAAAGACAAAAACAGCTAAAACAACTTGATGAAATATATATATATAAAGTGTTTTTGAACCAATATAAGTAAGCGGAGAAAAGATTTTTTCAACGACATGCTTTTCTTTTTTTGGAAAAATTAAACTCTTCTTATCTTTATATAAAAGTTCACCAAGAAAACCACCTAAAAAAGCATAACCCATGTAAGGAAAAAGCGCGCCCCAATCAGCACCAATCCATAACTTACCAATAATAATTTGTCCTTTATCTTTTAATGAATAAGCAATTGGTACTGCCTGGCCATTAATAAATTTAAAAGTCGGTTTAATTTCACTAAAGCGTCCATGAAAAAGCATCCAAAAGTTTTCTTTTGTTAAAGGCATTTGCGCAACTTGAACGCGAAAATAATAGCCAACACTAATAATTAAAAGGCCAAAAAATAAAGCAAACCACTTCCATTGAAGTGGCGGTATTAATTTAAGAAAAAGAAATTTTAATAATGAATAAATAATTAGTGATAAGCCTAAACCTGCAACAACACCAAAAATAATATACATATCGTCATTAAAAAGAAGTGATAAATAAAAAGTAGCGATCGATAAATAACCAGCAAAACCTAAGATTAAGGCACCACGTTTTAAACTATTTCGCGAAAGTGAAGAACTTAAACCTGAAATTAAGAAAAAAAGCGCGATCACACTATATCGTAAATTAATCCGCCAAGCAGCGTCCCAATATTGAATGGCCCATAAGTGAAAATTATATAATTTGGCTGGCGCTAAACTTACGATAAAAAGATTTGGGGCAAATTGACCT
>JAAYJX010000171.1 GCA_012522695.1 Erysipelotrichia bacterium | reverse complement strand
TGGGCCAGCAAACTCTGGATCCCCGGAACAGCCATCCATTTGAAAGAAGGAAAAATGGCGGAACTGATCTATCGTTACAATGAAAACGAAAAATCAGGTTTTGAGATCATCAGATAAAGAAATTATTCGGCTGTAGGCGGAAGGGAGCGGTAGGTTTTGGTGAATTCGTGGAGCATTTTGAAGAACACGACATTCCTAAGAAAGAACTCAAATTTTATTTTATCAGGATTGTTCTTATACTTATCAAGGTCCTTTTTCAATAATTCAAAATTAATAAAATCTAAATCTGGGTTTTTAGCCCAATCCATTAATTCAGGGATTAATTTATCTGCAAGCTCAAAAAGTAATTCTTTGTTTTTTTCAATTAATTTATAATCAAGTTTGCTTTCATTCCATATAACTTCTTCGGGCAAAAGGCCTTTAGATAATTTTCGCAAGATTATTCGGTTTTTTTCTTTTTCGAATAAATACTGTGAAGGAACTTGAAGTACATATTCAATTATTCTTTTGTCCAACAACGGGTATCTGTATACAATTCCTTTTCGGTAACCTAATATTGACCACATCTCACAACGTTCTGATAAATGAAAATCATTTAAGAAACCGAGTTGTCTTTCTCGTCGGGACCCATAATGGTAAAACTGTTTAAATGCTTTCTTATTAAACCTGGAATGGTCTTTTTTTATATAATATAAACCCCTTTTAAATAATTTTTTAGTTTCAAAATCAAGTATACCCAAAAGAGGAAAAATAACATAATAAATAAATACTTTCAATAATTTTCTGGGGTGCTTAATTGGATTCTTTTCAAAAAAGGATTTCCACTTAAATTTCAAAAAAAGATCAAGACTAATGCCTGACTCAGAAATACTAATAAACTCATCGCCTCCCCAACCACTAAATAACAAATTAACCTTTTTTTGTTTTGCTAATTCTCTCGTCTTTTCCTCCCAAAACTGACCTAAGTTTAAAAAAAAATCATTTGTTAAAGACAAATAATCCCGGATATCCATATCAAGAAAAACAGGCTCAATGTTATTCATTAAGGCTATTTTATTCACATAAATTCGCTCATCATAAGAGGTGTTATTATCGTCTTTTTTTTCAGGAGACCAAGAAAATCCATAAAACTTTTCTTGATACTTAAAATGTTCTTTGGCAAGAACAGCCACATAGCTTGAATCAAGGCCCCCACTTAAATGGGATCCGCAAAAAAAGGATGGGTTTCCTCTAACGGAAACAGCATCCTTTAATAAAAAATCAAGATCGGTTAAAGCCTTTTTAAAACTTAATTTAGTGTTAACTCTAATTTTTTCCGGAAACCAAAATTTTTTTAAAAGGGCCCTTTCATTATTTAACTCAAGAAAATGACCAGGAGGAATTTTTTTAACTTTCTCATTTGGCGTTAAAAGATTATCTGTGACCTTTATCTTTTGCAAAAGGAAATTTACTTGGATTTTTTCATTTTCTCCAAATGCTTTGCATAGTTTCAAAATGTCTGAAGAAAAAAACAAAAAATCCTCAAAAAAAATATAGGCCAAAGGTTGAATTCCTAAATGATCCCGAATAAGAAATGATTTATTTTCTCTGGGGCGATAAATAAATATTGCAAAATCACCATTTAATTGATTAAGAAAATCAATACCATATAATGAAAATAATTTGGCAACAAATTGAGGGGTGGAGAGTTCTTCAGAAAAGAATTCCTTTTTATTGAAAATTTCACCGGTCATTAATACTAATATATCCGATGCCTCATCAAAAAAATAAAAATCCCGCTCATTATAAGGAAGTTTTTTATG
>JAAYJX010000170.1 GCA_012522695.1 Erysipelotrichia bacterium | reverse complement strand
GCTCCCCAAGACCAATTTCCTCCTAACATTGGATAAAAAAGCCATGCTAAACCATTACCGATACTAGCTAATATGCTTTGATCAATATGCAAAGTAACACCATCAATATATTTAAAACCCCATGTAAAAGACGCTAAAAACCATACACCTACTGAACATAAAATAATAATCGTCCCAGCGTTTTTAACAAAAGCCCAAGTTTTATCAAATACATCACGTAAAACATATTTTCCACTCGGAATATGATAAGGGGGTAATTCGGATATATAAGTCGAATTGGCACTTTTATAAAAGAATCTTTTTAAAAATAGAGCCGAAACAAAAATAACGATAATGGCCAATAAATATAAACTCAATGTTACAATCCAAGCAAGATGTGTAAAGAAATAACTAGCAAAAATAGCAATAATTGGTAACTTAGCCGAGCATGGAACAAAAGGTGTTAACATAATCGTCATTTTTCTTTCATCTTCGTCTTCTATCGTTCTAGTAGCTAAAATACCTGGTACACTACATCCACTACCAACAATAAAGGGAATTAATGATTTGCCACTTAAACCAAAACGTCGAAAAATCTTATCAAGAAAAAATGTAATACGAGACATATATCCAGTCGTTTCTAAAAGTGCTAAACATAAAAATAAAATAACAAGTTGTGGTAAAAAGCTACTAACTGCTCCAAATCCCGCTATCATTCCATCAACAACTAATGAAATCGACCACGCACTTGCACCAAGTCCTTCAAGCATTTCAGCGACCCACGGGCCAAGCCCTTTTATTTCAAACGCCACTTCATTATTAAAAATATTAATCGTTGTTGAACCATCAAATAATGCTTCTACAAATTCAACCGTTAATCCACCCATTAAACCGACTGATAAAAAGTATACTAGTCCCATTACAATAATAAAAATTGGAATAGCAAAATACTTATGTAAAAAAATACGATCTAATTTGTCAGTAATAGTTTCGCCTTTATGAACTTGTGTGACACAGGCTTCTTTACATCGACTAATATATTGATACCTCTGGTCAGCAATAAGCTGCTCTCCATCCATATCAAATACTTTTTCCAATTCATTAATTTTTATATTTTGTTCATCGCTTAATAAAAGAAGATAATCACGATCTTTTTCAATCATTTTAATCGCCGAAAAACGTTTATGTGGAATATTAAGAGTCTGAACTATTTCTTTAATAAATTTTTCTATTTTTGCATCAAAAATTTGTCTTTGAGTATTCTTTTTATATTTTTTCTTTTTAATAATTTGAACTAAATCATCAATCCCCTTATTTTTTTTGGCAGAAATAGAAACGATTGAAGTATCAAATTTTTCAGAAAGTTTTTCTAAATCAATACTTATTCCGGACCTTTCTAAGGCATCAGACATATTAAGCGCGATGATGACATCACTATCAAGTTCTAATAATTGGGTCGTAAGATATAAACTTCTTTCAAGACTTGTTGCATCGACAATATTAATTATTAAATCCGGCTTTTCATCCATAACAAATTGCCGTGAAATTTCCTCTTCGGCTGAATAAGGCGAAAGTGAATAAATACCAGGCAAGTCAACGATTTTAATATTCGTTCCAATAATAAAACCTTCTTTTCTTTCAATCGTGACACCAGGCCAATTTCCAACTTTTTGGTTTGTGCCAGTTAAAGCATTAAAAAGTGTTGTTTTGCCAGAATTTTGGTTCCCAACTAAAGCTATAATCATTTATTCAATTACCCTAATATCAATTGACTGCATGTCTTTTTTACGAATACAAAGCTCATATCCTCTTAATAAAATATCAACAGGATCACCTAAGGGGGCTACCTTTTTAATTTCAATAATAACGCCTTTAGTAATGCCCATATCTAAAAGTCTCCGACGTAAGGCGGGGTTATCATTATGAAAATCTAAAACAATTGCCTTTTGGCCACGTCCTAAGTCGCTAAGGTGCCCTTCACAACCTGGTTGGAGACGACCACCTCTAGTTTGACAATTTCTTTCTCTTCTTCTTTTTCTAATTCTTTTATTCATAATCTCATTCGAGATATATGTTAGATTGAAATACGCGTTAAGTCAACACATATTGTTAACTGAGGTTAACTTTTTATCATTACTAAATATTATGTTATAATTGTTGCGTATAAAGAAGACAAAAAATGAAAAACACAACAAAATCAATTGAAGATTATTTAGAGGCTTTTTATATTTTATACACTAATAAAGAACCTCTTGAATCTGCACGTGTCGCCCGCTTTTTAAATGTCTCAAGACCTGCCGTTAATAAAGCTACGCAAGAACTTGTTAAAATGGGCTTCATTACTAAAGATCCTTATTCAGTTGTTGTCTTTACTCCTAAAGGCAAAAAATTAGCAAAAAAAATATATGAGCGCCACCAAACTCTAAAACTCTTTTTACTTTCTTTGGGTGTATCAGAAAAAAATGCTGAGCGAGACTGTTGCTTGCTCGAGCACGTTTTAAGTGAAGAAACATATCAAAAAATTAAAAAAAGTTTAAAAAATAAATAATTATTGACGTTTGCGAATCGTCTCACTAATAAATTCAGCAAGGCCTTTTGGTACATATGGAGAAATATCAGCATTAAATAAGGCCAGCTCTTTTATATATGAAGCCGAAATAAATAAATTACTTGCCGAAGGAAACATAATGATCGTTTCAATATTAGGATTTAAGGCGTGATTAAATTGATACATCGTAATTTCATTTTGATAGTCATTAATATTTCTAATGCCGCGCACTAAAACTGCATCACCTTTTTTTGAAGCATAATCAACTAATAATTCATCACTTTTTTCAATAACGATATTAGTTAAATGTTTTGTTGATTTTTCTAACATCATTACTCTTTCATCAGCGGTAAAAATATATTTTTTCTTTGGATT
>JAAYJX010000169.1 GCA_012522695.1 Erysipelotrichia bacterium | reverse complement strand
TGTAATGATAAAAAGCCGAGGCAAAATATAAAAGCATTAAAGTAAATAAATAAAATAAAAGTGAAGCGACTTGTAAAAATGTAAATGTTTTATCTTTTGAAAACAAAATAATTAAAACGAAAAAAATAACACCAAGTACAAGGCCGATAAAATGACTAATCCAATGAAACTTTTCTTCTTCGTTTGTGTACGTTGGTAAGTCATGTTTTTTAATTTTTTCGTAAAAATAGTTTAAGACTAATTTTTTCATACATACACCTTAAGAAAAAAAGATCATTTTTAAAACCTAATAAAAAAAATATTTAAAGAGAATATTAAAATGAAGGAGTAGAGTTTTTTTAAAGCACTCTCTTATGAGTAGAATCACAAAACTTTTATTAAAAAATCTCTGTAAATAATGAAAAAAAGCTAATGTTTTATTTTAAAATAACTAACTACTTTTTTATATTTGTCTTGACCGGATAAACAAGTATCAATCAAATAGCCTTTTTCAGTTGGATATTTTTTTAAACCTCGATAGTAAAAAACTTTTAACTCTTTGTCAATTGTAAAGGGTACTTGCTGGTGTCTTAATAATTCTTTAAAAGCAATTAATCGACCAACACGCCCATTTCCATCTTGAAAAGGATGAATTTTTTCAAACTTATAATGGAAATCAATTATTTCTTCAAATGTTTTTGGTTCGTTGTTTTCATATGTTTTTAATAATTCATTCATCTCGCGTTCAACATTTTCAGGACGAGTTGTTTCTTCATCGCCAACAATGTTAGGCATTTTTTTATATTCACCAACACCAAACCAGTCAAGCCGTTCATCTTTCGTGTTTCTTTTTAAAAAATAATGGAGGTCTTTGATTAGTTGTTCAGAAAGAGGTTCAAAAACCATTTCTAACATAAAATCGATTGCACTAAAATGATTAATCGTTTCAATAATATCGTCAATCATTATTACTTTTTTATCATGATCAAAAGAAATCGTATTAGTTTCAAAAATATATCTTGTTTCATCAAAAGATAATTTACTACCTTCAATATGGTTAGAATTGTAAGTTAATAAAATTTGAGTTTGGTGATATATTCCGCCTTTTATCTTATTTTTCTTTTCTTCAAGCAATCTCGTTAGTAAAGGTGTTTTAAAATGCGCGAGTTCAAATTCAAGTAAGAGATCAATTTGAACACTTAAGTAATTAGCGATTTTTTCTAGTATTTGTAAAGAAATATATTCTTTTTTCTTTAATTTAGAAATAGTTGTCGAAGAAATCTTTAAATCTTCAGATAATTTAGTTAAATTAATATTTCTTTTTTCTAATAAATTAAAAAGCTTGTTATAATTTACTGCCATTTTTCTTTCCTTGCCTAAATTATAACATATTCTTTAGTTTTTTAAAGATTTTTAATAATGTTCTTTAGTTTTCTAAATGTTGATTTAAAGCTTTGATTGTTGTTGATCCGCTATCCGTAATAGTTGCGCACGAAAACAATCCATCTAAACTATCTAATTGACTTTCTTCATTTGCATATAATTTAAAAATTAAGTCACCAGTACTATTTAATTTAATTCTTGCTTCTTTAAAAGTATAAAAAGGTTTTTCACCTTCTAAAATAGGATTAGTGTAACAAGGTGCAGTGAAGTACATCATTGCTTTTTCAAGACTATAAATTAATTCGTTACTATTTACATCTTTTAAAACTAAAGCATCATCATCCATTAAATTAGCAACATAATAGCCGTTCGATTCATCTTCGACATATTCAAAAAGGCTAGTAAATAAATCCATATTGTCGTCGATATGAAAACTATGTAGACCGACATAATAATCATTAACGTTTACGTTCGCACTAAAAGAATCTTTTGAAAGTCCTGCTTCTACATCATCACGCGCATCTTTACCACCTTCGATTCGGTAATGACGCATTTTGTCACTTTCGCTATTTGCTTTTGTATAATATCCGCTATTTACACTATCATCGGAATTAAACATGTACAAACCATTTTCAATAAATAAGGTTGTTCTTGTTGATGTAAAAGGGAAATCATTTTTTCCGCTATCTAAAATTTCTTGATAAGCTTCAGCGCTCCAAAAAATTTCAGTCGAGCGTGTATAGTTGTAATCAAAATTTTGCAAAACTTCGCTTAAACTTAAATGATCTGGTTCAGCGTTGTTAGCAACTGCTTGTTTAGAGAAGACAAAACTACTCAAAACGATAAAAGGAATGGTTACTAAAAGACGATGCATTTTCATTTTTTCTCTCCTTTTTTTTACACCTTAATTATAAACCTACTACTTAAATAAATATAGAATTTTTTTATTTTAGAATATTTTTTTAACTAAAACCTAAGTTGCGTTTTTAATTTATCGAACTTAAAAGAGTGTTATTCTAAAGTAGAGGCAATTAATTATGAAGAGCAATATAATGAACGACCCAATGAACTTAGAATATACAAAAAATAATATTGAGCCTATTTATAAAGTTAATAAAGAAGCTTTAATCTTACTTATCGGTCAAGCGCCTGGATATAAAGCTCAAATAAATAAGAAAGTCTTTTATGACCAAAGTGGTGAAAGACTACGTGATTGGCTAGGAATTAATGAAGAGATTTTTTATTCGCATAAAATTGCTGTTTTGCCAATGGATTTTTATTATCCAGGAAAAGGTAAAACGGGCGACTTACCACCTCGTAAAGGATTTGCAAATAAGTGGCATCCTTTATTAATTAGAACAATGCCTAATATTAAATTAACTATTTTAATGGGAAGATACGCAATTAAACATTATTTAAACGAAGATAACGTAACACTAGCTGTTAAAAACTATCAATCATATTTACCAAAATATTTTCCTTTAATTCATCCGTCGCCGCTTAATCAAAGATGGATAAGTAAAAATGATTGGTTTTATAATGTATTAATTGATTTAAAAATAAT
>JAAYJX010000168.1 GCA_012522695.1 Erysipelotrichia bacterium | reverse complement strand
TTGCAACCGGATCTGACTCACACATTAAAGCAGAAAAAACGACCGGTATGTTTTGTTCAAGAACATCATTAATTTTTGTTTCATCCTCAATTGATAAAAAGTGAGCTAGATCATAATTATCTAAACTATTCTTAGCGATTTCAACATTGTTTAATTCTAGTGCGCCTTTAATGTTTTTTCTTAAGCGCATCCCCTCGTATACGTCTTTTGTATATTTCGGTTGAAAATGAACAAATACTTTCATGTTTATTCTTCCTTTTCGTCTTCGGTTTCTTCGCTTACTACCTCTTCGTTATCATTAATAACTGCATCTTCTAGTAAATCTTCATTCTCCTCGATAATTTCTTCCTCTTCTTCATGAGGAACGATAGCGATTGATGAAACTTGTTGACGTCCATCTAATTTAATAACGCGTACGCCTTGCGTGTTACGACCAATAACTGCAACTTGCGTAAGCGGAATACGAATAATAGTTCCTTTTGTAGAAATAATCATTAAATCTTCATCGCCATTAACGGCTCTTAAAGCAACTAATTTTCCGTTTTTCTCAGTTGTATTAATTGTCAAGACACCTTTCGCGCCTCGTTTTGTTTGACGATAGCTTTCAGCAGGTGACATTTTACCGTAACCTTGTTGCGTTATAGCAAGAATTAAATCTCCCTCTAAAGAGGTCGTTGCACTAACAACAACACCGCCATCATCAACGTTCATCCCTTTAACTCCAGCAGCTGTGCGCCCCATTGAACGTACGTCAGACTCGTGAAACTTAACCATTTTTCCGTTATTAGAAGCTAAACCAATTAAGGTGTCGCCATTAGTACATTTAACGTCTAAGAGACTATCACCTTCTCTTAGTGAAATAGCGATTTTACCGTTTTGTCTAATTGAAATAAATTGACTAATTGCTGTTCTTTTAACAATTCCGTTTGTTGTAATAAAAAACAAGAAATGGTCATCTAAATATTCATCGACTGGAACAATTGCCATAATTTGTTCATCTTTTTCTAAATTCTTTAAAATGTTTTGGATTGGTGTTCCGCGAGCAACTCTGCCGCTTTCTGGAATCATATACCCTCTTAAACGATATACTTTACCAAGATTGGAGAAAAACAAGACGTCTGTATGTGTGTTTGTATGAACGAGGATATTAACAATATCTCCTTCATAAACGTTCATGCCACGAACGCCGCGCCCGCCTCGGTTTTGAGTTCTAAAAGTGTCGCTTGTCATCCGTTTAACATAATTGTTTTCGGTTAAAGTAAGGACGATATGTTCTTCTGGAATAAGCGCTTCGTCTTCAATTGAAGCGATTTCATTAGAAATTTCTGTTTTTCTTTCATCACCAAAACGTTGTTTAATATCTAATAATTCTTCTGTAATAACTTCAATAATATTTTCTCGAGTACTTAAAATTTCTTTATATTTAGAAATGTTTATTTCAAGTTGTTTTCTTTCGTTTTCTAGTCTTTGATTTTCTAGTCCTGTTAAGCGACGTAAGGTCATTGCTAAAATGGCTTGCGTTTGAATATCAGTTAAATCAAATCTGCTAGCTAATTCTTGAGAAGCTTCATCAGGCGTGGCCGCTTTTTTAATAATTTCAACAATTTCATCAATGTTGCTAATGGCAGTTAAAAGGCCAACAACAACGTGATCACGAGCCTCATCTTTTGCTAGACGATATTGTGTTCTTTTTCGAATAATTTCAACTTGATAATTAACATATTCGAGCAAAAGTTCATTAATTGGTAAGATTTTAGGTGCTCCATCAACTAAACTGAGCATTGTAATTCCATAACTATTTTGCAATCTTGTGTTTTTATATAGTTGATTCAATATTACTTCTGGAACCGAATTACGATGTACTTCAATTACAACTCTAATTCCTTCTTTATTAGATTCATCGCGCACCTCAGTAATTCCTTCGATTACTTTATCTTTAACAAGCTTAACAATTGATTCAATAATTTTTGCCTTATTAACTTGGTAGGGAATTTCATAAACAATAATGCGTTTACGATGATCGTGTGTTTCTTCAATAAATGCTTTACTTCTTAAAGTGAAATTACCACTGCCGGTTTCATAGGCGTCTTTAATACCGCCTCGTCCTAAAATAGTAGCGCCTGTCGGAAAGTCAGGTCCAGGCAAGTAATTTTCCATAATTTCAAGTGGTGTTAAAGTTTCGTCTTTGGCAATTGCAATAACTGCATCGATTGTTTCGTTTAAATTGTGTGGAGGAATGTTTGTTGCCATTCCAACAGCGATACCATGACTACCATTAACTAACAAATTAGGAAAACGAGATGGTAAAACGCTTGGTTCTTTTTCTGTTCCATCATAATTATCAACAAACGGTACGGTTTCATCACCAATATCACGAACCATTTCAGTTGCTAATTTAGTTAAACGGGCTTCAGTATAACGCATTGCCGCAGCTTCATCACCATCAACACTACCAAAATTACCATGGCCGTCGACTAGTGTATAACGCATTGAAAAAGGTTGAGCTAAACGGACGAGCGTTGAATAAATAGCGCTATCTCCGTGAGGGTGGTATTTACCCATAACATCACCAACAATACGTGCACATTTTTTATAAGGTTTATCTGGTTGCATACCAGATTCGTTCATCCCGTGGATAATCCGACGATGAACAGGTTTTAATCCATCTCGTACATCAGGAATTGCACGCGAGACAATAACAGACATCGCATAGTCTAAAAAAGAGCTTCTAACTTCATCAGAAATATCAACGTTTTCAATACCGCTTGCAATGCCGTCTTGAACTTCTTTTTTTTCTTCTTCTTGTTCGACTTCTTCAACAAGATCTAATTTTTTATCTTCCATTATTTTAAGCCCTTTCTTTATACGTCTAAGTTTTTAACAAACTTAGCGTTTTCATTTATAAATTCTTTTCGTGGAATAACGACCTCACCCATTAAGTCAGTAAAAACAGTTTCTGCTTCAATCGCATCAGAAAAAGTAACGCGAAGCATTTTACGTGATTTTGGATCCATTGTTGTTTCCCAAAGTTGTTGTGCATCCATTTCCCCTAAACCTTTATATCTTTGGAAAGGGTGTCCAGGTTTTAATTCAAGAGAAGTTTTAATTTCTTCAAGTTGATTATCGTTATACGCATAATATGTTTTGCCTCGATGTTCAACTTTATATAGAGGTGGTTGAGCAATATAAATAAATCCTTTTTCGATTAACGGTCTCATATAACGATAGAAGAACGTTAAAAGAAGAATTCTAATATGACTACCATCGACGTCTGCGTCAGTCATAATAACGATTTTATGATAACGTATTTTTTCTAAATCAAACTCTTCACTAAAGCCGGCACCAATTGCAGTAATCATGCTACCAATTTCGGCGTTATCGAATACTTTATGTGGCTGCGCTTTTTCAACGTTAAGAATTTTACCGCGCAAAGACAAAATCGCTTGTGTAACACGATCGCGTCCGTTTTTAGCTGAACCGCCAGCCGAATTACCTTCAACGATAAAAATTTCACACTCTTCTGGATTGCGAGAAGAACAATCAGCTAACTTACCAGGAAGGGTTGTAATATCAATTCCGCCCTTACGTCTAATTTGTTCTCTAGCTTTTCGCGAAGCAATACGAGCTTTTGCTGCATTAACTACTTTTTCAATAATTAACTTTGCAATTCTTGGGTTTTCTAATAAGAAGCGGTTTAACCCTTCGCCTAAAACACCAGAAACAATTCGGCGAACTTCAGAGTTTCCAAGCTTTGTTTTTGTTTGTCCTTCGTATTGTGGGTTAGGGTGTTTTACAGAAACGATTGCACTTAGACCCTCTTTAATATCATCAGTTGATAAGTTTTCTTCGAGGTCTTTCATATAATTGTTTGCTCTTGCGTAATCGTTAACAACACGGTTAATTGCTAAAGCAAATCCTGCTTCATGCATACCACCTTCATGTGTATTAATGTTATTACAGAAAGTGAAAATGGTTGGATTATATGTGTTGTTGTATTGCATTGCCACTTCAATGTGAATTAAGCTTTTTTTATCTGAATTAGGGAAGGTATATTCATCAGACCCTGAACTATAAATAACTTCACTAAAAAGAGGATCTTTATTTTTATTAATGTGGGCAACGTATTCTTTAATTCCGCCTTCATAATAAAATTCTTCTTTAATGGGTTCCTCACCACGATCATCAATAACGACCATTCTTAATTTTCGATTAAGATAGGCCATTTGTTTCATTCTTTCACGAATGTTTGTATAGCTAAATTCAGTTGATTCGGTGAAAATGGTTGGGTCTGGACTAAAAGTAACCTTTGTTCCTCTTTGGTCATGGGGTACATCGCCAATTACTTCAAGTTTACCAATTGGATTACCGCCGTTTTCAAAACGTAAATAATGGTCTTTACCATCTTTGTAAACATTAACTTCCAGCCATTCAGATAAACCGTTAACGACTGAACCGCCAACGCCGTGAAGTCCACCAGAAACTTTATAACCGCCACCTTCACCAAACTTTCCGCCAGCGTGCAATGTTGTAAAAACAGTTTCAACGCCGGAAACATCAGTGTCTTTTACGATGTCAACAGGAATTCCTCGGCCGTTATCGATGACTGTAATCGAGTTGCCTTTGTTTATTTGCAAAATGATTTTGTCACAAAAACCAGCTAGGGCTTCGTCGATTGAGTTATCGACTATTTCCCAAACAAGATGATGTAGTCCTGGTGAAGATGTTGTACCAATATACATTCCCGGTCTTAAGCGAACAGCTTCTAGACCTTTTAGAACCTGGATATCTCCAGCCTCGTAATCAGCACTTGCTTTCATCTCTAGTTCTTCTTCAACTAAAACGTCTTTTTTTGTTTCTTCCATTTAAGAAATCCTCCTTAATATTTTGTTGTTTTTAATTTCATAAGTATTTACTCCCTTGCTTTGTAAAGAAGTAGAAGTAATAAAAACTTGTTCAAAGTTCGTTAAGAAAGATATTAATCTTTCTTTGTTTTCATCATCTAGTTCTGACATTACATCGTCAAGGACAATAATCGGTTTTTTGTCTTTTTCCTTAATTAAAAAATAAGGACATAAAGTTAAAGATAACGCTAATAAACGGTTTTCTCCTTGTGAACCATATTTAGCAACATCCTTGTTGTTTAGGCTTATTTTAAAGTCTTCTCGGTGTGGTCCGATAGAAGTTACCTTTTTCTTTAAATCGCTTTCTAGCGCCTTGCTAAATGCGGTTTTAGCGTTAATTTTGTAGTCTTCATCCGCTTTAACAAAAGGAAAATAATTAATCGAGACGTTTTCTTTTGTTTTATTGATTGTGCTGACAACTTTCGGGAAAACTTTATTAATCTCATAAATATAATTAGTGCGAGAAACAACAATTTTTTCTGCAGCATTAATTAACATGTCGGTTATAATTTCTAATTGATCTAAATTAACGTCTTCATTTTTCAATAAATTATTTCGCTCTTTTAAAATTTTTTCGTAACTAAACAAGCTTTTAAGATAGTTCTCGTCGATTTTCGATAAATTAATATCTAAAAAATCTCTTCTTGTTTTTGGCGATGTTTTAAAAAGCATCGTCGTTGGAGGTTCAAAAATTATTACATTAATAATATCGTTAAGTTCAGATAGTTTTTTAACAACTTTGTTGTTATAAAGGACTTTTTTACCACTAGGAGATAAGGAAACACTTATTTTTTTCTTGAGATCGCCAAAAGTAATGTTCGCTATAACATAAGCGGTGTCACTTTGATCGTTTATTAAATTAAAGTCCTCGTTCGTTCTAAAAGAACGACCTAAGGATAAAAAATGAATCGCTTCAACGATGTTTGTCTTTCCTTGGGCGTTATCACCAACAATAAAATTCAACCCTTTTTCAAAAAAAAGATCGACACTTTTATGGTTTCGATAATTCCTCAAAGAAATAGAATTCAAAATCATTTTTTTACTAAACGGTATTCTTTTTCGTTAATCTTAACCGTTGTATTAGCGTACAGCTTTCGTCCGCGACGGTTTTCGCTTTCTCCATTAACAACAACGACATGATTAGATAAATAAAGTTTTGCCTCTCCTCCTGAACTAATTAAATTTGCGAGTTTAAGGAACTGTCCCAAGGTTATAAAATCATCTCTAATCGTGATTTCAAATGTTTTTTTAAGCATAAAAAAACGTTCCTTTTTTACTCATGTATACATTATACTACATATAAAATAAAAAGGGAATATAAATTCCCTTACTAACCATATGTGTTTTTTACGCTCTATTTCGTTTAATAAGTGCGTACTGGAGTTACTAACTGAACGATCGAAGGATCTTTGTCACTTTTAACAACAAACGGCTTCATTTCGCCTATAAACGCAATCGTAACATCTTCGGTTTTTAGGGCTTTGATAGCAGAAATTACATAGTCACTATTAAAACTAATTTCTAAAATATCGCCATTAAATTGAAAAGTTGATAACGTTTCGTTTGCCGATCCTATTTGAGCAGAGCGACTGGCAACTTCTAAAGTGCTACTAGTCATTGTCAGCTTAACAACGTTTTCTCTTTCTTGCGATAAAAGTGAGGCTCTTTCCATTGCTGCAACAAGTTGTGCAGAATTAACTTCCAAGAAATAGTTAAATGTTTTAGGGATGATGTTTTTAGTGTTAGGGTATTCACCATTAATTAATCGTGAAGAAACTAGAGTACTATCAAAAGAAAACAAAATCTTTTTATCGCTCACGGCTGTCGTTACTTTTCCTCCACTTTCAAACATTCTTGTAATTTCCAAAAGTGTTTTAGCAGGAACGTTGGCTGAAAATTCGATTTCATCTTCAAGATCGATTTCTTTTCGGGCTAAACGGGCTGAGTCGGTTGCGGTTGCAACAAGTTTTCCATCAACAGCAGAAAGATTCACTGCCATCAAGATTGGTCTTTGTTCTTTCGCCGAGGCCGCAAAAGAAGTTTGCTCAACTAATTTTGAAAGTTCACGACTATCGATATCAAAAACAACGCCCGTTTGTTCTAAATCTATTTCCGGATACTCTTCTGGTTTCATTGAATTTAATTGAAAGCTTGATTTTCCACCTTCGATTTTTACAATTGTGTCATCGACAACAGTAATTGAAACCTCGTCACATTCTATCCGGCGGATAATTTCTGTTAATATTTTACTACCAATTAAAGTAGAACCATGTTTTGTGTTTCTGATAATTTCTTTGTCTTCAATCATATATGGAATTAAGGTACTAATTGTAAGTTCGTTATTTCCTCCTAGAACAGTTAAACCTTTTTCATCAAGTGTTAATTTAAAGTTCATTAATATAGGGAAAGAGGCTTTTGAACCAACTGCTTTACCAGCGACAGTTAATCCTTTCAATAAATGTTCACGACTTATTATTAATCTCATATATTATTCTCCTTAAATATTAATTATTATTATTAGTCTTGTGGATTGTGTGGATAACACTTTCGATTATTTCATTCTATCAAATAATTTTATCATAATCGATTTCATTTTAAAACATTTTTTATTTTATAAACTTATTTTTTTAAACGTTTTTTGAGATCGTTTATTGCTGTTTGTAAACCGACATCAGTTTTCAACGCTTTATCCACTTTTTCAACCGCACTTATCACAGTTGTATGATCACGTCCTCCGAAAGTTTGGCCTATTTTCATTAAAGATATATCCAAAAGCGTCCTAATTAAATACATCGCTACATGTCGGGCCATTGCAATTTGGCTAGTTCTTATTTTTCCGATGAGTTGAGATGGAGTAATGTTGTAATAATCCGCAACCGTATTAATAATTCTTGTCTCACTTAATTTTGTTTTCGCATCTTTGACATCGATTAAAGACTGAATAGATTCAATAGCTACATTCATATCGATACGATCAACCGGCTTGATGTTAATTGTGTAAAAAAGAAGACGATTAAAGGCACCTTCAAGCTCCCGAACGTTTTTAGAAAATCTTTCAGCAATAAAAACTAAAACGTCATCATCAAAATTTGATAAATCCAGACCATTGGCGGTAATTTTGAGTTTTAAAATTTCGACACAAGTTTGAAGGTCGGGGGTATCGATATTAACGGTTAATCCCGCGTTGAAGCGCGAAACCAAACGAGACTCTAATCCTTTTAATTCACTTGGATGCTTATCACTAGTTAGTACAATTTGTTTGCCGGCATTAATCATAGAAGTGAAAATATAAAAGAACATCTCTTCTGTTTTTGTTTTATTTGCTAAAAATTGAATGTCGTCAATTAATAAAACGTCGACTGTTTTAAAATAATCTTTTAAATTTTCGCCTTCTTTATCACCGGTAACATATTTAATGAATTCTTCAAAAAAATCTTCAGTTGATAAATATAGTACTTTACTCATAGGCGCGTTTTCTTTTAAATAATTACCAATCGCGTGTAATAAGTGAGTTTTTCCTAAACCTGATTGCGAATAAATAAATAAAGGATTATATAATTTACCAGGCGAAGAAGCAATCATAAGCGAAGCTTGGTAAGATTCTCTGTTTGAAGAACCAACAACAAAGTTATCAAAAGTTAATTTTGTGTTAATGTAGGAACTAGCAAAGAAAGCCGGTTTAGCTTTTGATTGCTTTATTGCACTCTGAACATCTTCTTTTTGAACGAACTTAAGCTTAAAGTCAGTTTCAGTACATTCTCTAACTACTCCCGTAATTAAATCTAAATATTTAGTAGAGAGCAAAGTTGCTGCTAGCAAAGAGTTAACAACAACAACCATTAAATCACTTTCAATTG
>JAAYJX010000167.1 GCA_012522695.1 Erysipelotrichia bacterium | reverse complement strand
GTACTAACTAATCCAGCAAGATAGTCTTCTCCACTTATATCTCCTTTATTAAAAGAAGCTTCTATTTTTACAAACGAGCCATTTGTTGAATAGCCAACTAAACCACCAACATTATAACCTGCATTTATATCGCCCTCATTATAAGTATTAAAAATTTCAACTTCTGATGTAAGATTACGCCCAATTAAACTACCAATGTATATTTGTTGATCATATTTATGAGCAATATTAATTAGCGAATTTTTAATCCTAACATTATCGAATTTGACTTCTTTATTTTTAATCGTTGTACCAATAATATTTCCAAGATACATATAACTATTATTAGGTTTATTAGAAATTTCAATTAGGGTTTCAGACATTTCAAGATTAAAAACGTTTACATCTTTAACTTCACCAAAAAGCCCAACGCTTTCATAGAACGTTCTTATTGTCATTCCCTTAACCTTATAACCTTGACCATCAAGACTACCATTAAAGCCATTAATCGGCACCCAATCTTCATTACTTAAATCAATATCATTCATTAATTTGTATTCATAATTTAAGTTTTTTGAAATATCTTCTAAATCATTTCGGTTATAAATTGGTGTAAAAAAGCCCGCTTCTGCAGTTATATCTTCACTAAATTGATAATTTGCAAGCGATTCACCTAATTCGTTTGTTAACCTTACACCATTATAATACCAACCACTAAAAGGTGAATCAAAAGGCGAAATAACAATTGGTAAAGTGTATGGAAGATTATAACCAACAACTTTACTTAGTTCACTTGTCGCATCTTTAAATGTACCTCCATTTAAATTAAGACTAATCGTATAGTTGTGTGCAATCCACTTAGCAACAAGAGTAATACTTTCTTCATGCATCCACACTCCATCAACTTGATATTTAACATCATCTAAATACCAACCATCAAATATATATCCATTTCTTTTGGCAACTAATAATTCATATTCTTCGCCATATCTAACAAGAGTAGAAGTTACTAAATCATCATAGCCAAAATCATAATTGATACAATATTGTTTACTTACCCAATGGGCAATAAGCGTCATATCATACGTAACTGGATAGCCATTAAAAACCCATTTTTCATCATCAATATACCAACCATCTAATGAGTATCCTTCGTTAGTAATTAAAGGTTTATTAGCTTTTTCACCATGATAAATATATTGGGGTTCAACATCTACTTCACAATTGCTTACAAATTTTACGATATGAACTTCTTTATTGCCTAAACGTCCATTAATTAAATCGTCAAGCCATTCTTCTTCACTTCCTTCATATTCAGGATGAGCCTCACAATATAATTCATAAGCAGATTTACCAGTTTCACCCGTGTCACCTGTAGGGCCTTGTGGACCAGTTTCACCTGTGTCACCTATAGGACCTTGAGGACCAGTTTCACCTTGGGGACCTTGAGGACCAGTTTCACCTGTTTCACCTGTGTCACCTGTAGGACCTTGTGGGCCGGTTTCTCCTTGTGGACCTTGAGGACCAGTTTCGCCAGTTTCTCCTTTATCGCCTTGAGGACCGTGAGGACCAGTTTCGCCAGTCGCACCAGTATCACCTTTTTCGCCAGTCACGCCTGTTTCTCCTATCGGTCCTTGAATACCTTGTTCTCCTTGTGGACCAATAACTGGCTCAACTGAGCAAGAGCTTAATGTTAAAGCAAACAAAGAAAAGAAAAGCGCCAAGATTCCTTTTTTATTAAAATATTTCATGATAAAAGCCTCCACTTCTATATAGTTTAACAAATAATATTTTATTTGCATTTTGTCTTTATGTTTTAAAAATGATTATTTTCATAAAAGATGAGAAATTTATTAATCAATTTCTCAAATACTATTATTTATATTTTAAAGAATTTTATGTTTATTTAATTATTAATTGTTTCCCATAAACCAGATCCACCATAAGCTTTTATCATCGTGTCGACAATTAAGATAGAAAAAATTACAAGCATAATAAAAGTAACGATTGAAGTTATAATCAAAGCTTTTTTGGTCCGTTTTTGTTTTATAAAAATAGCGAGTAAAAGACCAAATATATTTAGGAAATATCCTAAGATAAAGCCTAAAATAAATGAACCTTCATAATCTTGCTTAAGTGGTTTATTTAATGTTTCGATAGTTTGTTCTTTTTCGAGCATTTTAATAGTTTAACAAAGTTAGATTAAATTTTCTATAAATTATTTCTTAAGGCAGAAGAAATGAGTTTATAAAACTAAATTTTGATTTGCTGCAATAATCTTTTCATTAATTAGCTTTGCAAAATCTTTATAATTTGAATTAGCAAAATCAACCATAAAAATTGGCATTGCTTCAAGCCATTGATCAAAGTTATCGTTTTTTAATAAGGCTATGTTACTATGTTTAGCAATATCTAATAATGACCAAGAAAAAATTGTTTTTAAAGGCGCTTTTAAATAATCTGGTGTTAGTTGGGCTTGATTAAGACGAAACATCTTTTGAAAGTCTTCATGAGCGATTAGTGTTGCTTCATCATTAATATCTAAAATAATGTCATCTATTACATTTTTGTTATGCCATTTAGAACGAATACTAATAACGTTATCTTCACCATCACCACGTTCATACATATATTTTTTATGTTCATTTGTAATTGTTTCATCATCATTAATTAAAAAGATAATGCCACCTCTAGTGTTATTTATTACATCCTTATATTTTAAATCTTCAAGCAAGATAGTACTACTATCATAATGAACATAATCATTAAATGTACGACCATCAAGTTCAGTCGTTACTAAGTAATTAATAAAGTCATTTATGGTTTTATCGCTAGTATAAATATGTTGAACATCAAAAATAATAAATTCACTAGGATTAGCATTTAAAAACGTGTACGTTTCTTGTAAATATAGTTCAAGTTTATCACTAATAAAACCGTGTTTGGTGTACCAACTATTTTCATAATAACTAACGCGAACATCAAAATAACGTACACCAGAAGAAAGTAATTTAGCTGCACTATGTTTTTGTGCTCGTGCAACACGACTCATCCCGCCTTTAAAGAAAATTTTTGCAACTTTGTTACTTGCTAGACCGTCTTCGCCGGGATCAGTTTTGCTAAATAAGCCGATATTATGACTATAAGCATCATGAGCACCTAATAAATGAATATTAGTAACTTTTGTTTCCTCATCTAATGCTGCTTCTTTTAGTACTTCACTAAAATCTAATTCGTTATGTTTATGCCCAAATGTAAAAGGTGCATACATAACAAGTAAAAGAAAAACGCCTAAAAACCCACAAATTGTGGCAATAATAATTTTTATTTTTTTCATGACTTTATTGTATCATTTAAAAGCTGAATTTGAGTTTTTTAATTCAATTAACTTTAGCTTTTCGTGCAAATTCATTCTTTTTCGTTAAGAAAATTATTCTACACAGAAAATAATTAAAATATATTGGTAATTACTTTATTAATTAAAACTTAAACTAACTAAGGAATAAGAACGCCATTTTTTGCTATTAGTTGTGTTTCAACCATTTCGATATTGTCGTAAAATTTCGTTATTTGCCCAGATAAAATAATAACATCTCCAACGCCAGGTTTATACGATGGATCCATCTCCCCATACTTTAAACTACCAAAATTCAAACCATAAACATAGAGACTATTCCCAGATGGGTCAGTCAAGTACATATTGCCATAGTAATCAGAGACTATCAAATCGATTTTACCTTGCACATAATAAGAGCTCGTCGTCCGATCATTATGATCTAACCCGTAGCCGATATCGTAAATCTCACTAAATCCTGAAAGATTATAACCTAATGAGTTCCAATCCGCACCAAGCGGTTCCCACTTAGCATACAAGCTAATCGAGTTTTCAACTTTTTCTGTATTATCAATGGAAATTGTACCATCTCGATCTAAATACCAACCCAAGAATTTATAATCACATCGGAATGGATTTGTTGACGGAAATTGACTGCTTAAGGTTCGTCCTTTAATTGCCCAAATATCATCGAATACTGTTTCGTCTTGTTCGTCATAATTAAGACAAAAAGATAAATTTGCATAATCAGCATATAATTTACTACGATCGTGTTGCCATTCAGTCGAAGCGTAGTCAGAAGCTTTTAATTCAGTCCCCGTATTATAATTATTATTTTTGAGCCAATTGTATAAGATTATTCGATAATTATCGCTAAGCGAACCAATAAAGGCCCCATTATTATCTGGAAAGTAATCGTAATAACGAGCGGGGTTAGTGTGAAAAGCTAAGTAGTCAAGGCAAGCAATCGTGTAAACACCATCAGCCCTTATTTTTTCAGTGAATGCTGGATTTCGATAAATGTTGTTATATCCTTTTACTTCATATAACAACTCCTCACCAGTTATTTCAATGATATAAATTGTATTATCAAACGGAAAAGCTCCATAAATATCTGCAAAAGTCCAACTTCCAGGATCAAGATTGGCTCGTGCTGTGTTACAGTAGGCGAGATCGATATCATAGCCCTCAACCACCGCTTGATCATACATAGCTTTTGTCATTAAATTTGCCGCATGATCGAATGATACAAAATCTCCAGTAACGTTACTAGCGACAACTTCGTTTGCAGCGGCATCGCAATCTGAACTATATTGATCTATTAAGTTCGAAATTGTCGAATCAACTGTTGTCACCTGTGCAGAAATATCACTTGCACTATATTCTGTGATATCCGTATCGACTACTTTTCCTAAATTAGTATCATACTCAAGTCTCACCCGTCCAAAATATTCACCATATGCTCCAAATTGTGCATAGGTTAGACCGGCTACTTCACTATATTCTCTTCTATGCGTATGTGCACACAGCACTAAGTCAACATAAAGTTCGAGTCCTTGACCTTTTACTGTTTCCTCACCACCGTGAACACTAGCGATGACAATATCCACTCCGTTATTCTTAAGAGCATACGCCTCGTCTTTAATAATATTGACATGGTTTTTAAAAGCAATATCTTGGGTGTAGAGGGAGTTAATCGAGGTGATTTGATCTTGGCCAATTACGCCAACAATACCGACTTCAAGGCCATTTTCCAACGTATATGTGACTGATTTTTGACCTAGTTCACTTTGTTGTTCTGTACCAATAGTTTTCGTATCAAAATCAAAATCATAAACATTAGCAGCTAGCGTAGGCGTTGTATAACCATCATAGTCTCTTGCGACATTAGCGGCTAATACGTCAGTTCCCCAATCAAAATCATGATTACCAACTGTGTGTGCATCAAACTTGGCATAATTCATGACGTCGGTTATCAACCTACCATAATTGTAGTTCGAATAGATAGAGCCTTGCCATGTATCTCCGGAGTCAATTAATAAAGTATTATCTCTTTCTCCTTGTTCTTTGAAAAATGTTCCAAAATTGGCAAGTCCAGCACGAGTACTAGTTTCTTCAACTGCGCCGTGAAAATCGTTTACTGCAAATACTTCAACATACTTTTTATAAGGGTCCTCATCTTCGCTGACAATAGAAATATCGTTAGCGTCGACAAGCATCAAAGCATATTCGCTCGTACTACTTAAGTAAGTAATGACACCCGTTAAATCAAAAATGGCGTTTTTATTAATATGCGAATTAAGAATATCCGGCATCGCATTTGTCGTCGTCACATTAAAGGTTGAGATTCTAAGTGATATATTTTCATAATTGTCTGTTGCATCACTGAGAATACCATTTTCGTAAATGCTTGAGCCATAAAAACTAATACTACCCGAGACTTGTCTTGTAAATTTAACATTTTTTATCGTTACTAACCGTGACATATCGCGAAAAGAAAAACTACTTGCGTATGTGTTAAATTCGCCTACACTCATCTCCCAGGATTCGACAGGATGTGGATTTGTCTCTTCGGC
>JAAYJX010000166.1 GCA_012522695.1 Erysipelotrichia bacterium | reverse complement strand
TTGTGAAGTCTTTCGAGTTTATTACTTTCGCTTGTTACATAACCGCGACCATTACGAATATGAATCGTCATTTTAAGTTGTCCTTCATCCGTTAAAGTTAAAAGTTCAAGTTCAGGATTAATAACTTTAACAAAAGCAGGTAAATCTAAATCTCCAGCTTTAAGTGTCATTGGACCTTTAATATCAACTTCGATTCTTTTTGCTTCAAGATCTTCATCTTCAATTTTTAAGACTAAATCTTTTAGATTTAAAACGATTGTTGTAACGTCTTCAACAACACCAGGAAGTGCCGAAAATTCATGACGTGCACCTTCGATTTCAACAGCAAAAACACTTGCGCCGGGCAATGAACTTAATAAAACTCGACGTAAGGCATTTCCTAAGGTGAGGCCAAAACCTCTTTCCAAAGGTTCAACAACGAATTTACCATAATGAGTATTTTCGTCGATAAGATTAACTTTAAAATTTAAATTTTTAAATGGATGTGGAATAGTTGACATATTAATAGCTCTCCTTTCAATATTTTTATCTTTAACCACGTGGGCGTTTTGGTGGGCGACAGCCATTATGTGGGATTGGTGTCGTATCCGTAATAGCGGTAACGACTAATCCGGCTGTTTCTAAAGAACGAATTGCTGTTTCGCGTCCCGGTCCAGGTCCTTTAACGTTTACATCAACAGTACGAATGCCTTGTTCATAAGCATTGCGTCCTGCTGCTTCGCTAGCAATACCGGCGGCAAAGGGCGTTGATTTACGAGCACCTTTAAAGCCAACAGCTCCAGCGCTTGAAGTCGCAATTACATTGCCCATCTCGTCGCTTATAGAAATAATTGTATTATTAAAAGTTGAATGAATATGGGCGACTCCTTTTGTAAAAGATCGTTTAATTTTCTTTTTACGAGTCGTTGTTTTTTTAGCTTTTGCCATTTTATTTTCTCCTTTTCAACTATTTGCTAGCTGCTTTCTTATTAGCAATTGTCCGGCGGCGACCTTTACGTGTCCGAGCGTTTGTTCTCGTTCTTTGTCCACGAACTGGTAAGCCACGACGATGACGAATGCCACGATAAGAGCCAATTTCTGTTAAACGTTTAACATTTAATGCAACTTCGCGTCGTAAGTCTCCTTCGACATGATGTTTTGCAACTTCTTGGCGAATCGCAACTAATTGTTCTTCACTTAAATTTTTAACGCGAATACTTTCATCTACGCCACAATTTGCTAAGATTTTTTTACTTTTTGACCGGCCGATCCCATAAATATAAGTAAGAGATATAACAACTCTTTTATCATTTGGGATATCTACTCCAACAATACGTGCCATAATGTGTCTCCTTTATCCTTGTCTTTGTTTGTGTTTTGGGTTTTCACAAATAACCATAACTTTACCTTTGCGTTTAATAACTTTACATTTATCGCAAATTGGTTTTACTGAAGGTGCTACTTTCATTTTATTTTCCTCCGTTTATTTTTTTCTATTTGTCGGGTTCGTATGTGCTTTTTTAAAGCGATACGTAATGCGCCCTTTTGTTAAATCATATGGTGATATTTCTAAGGTGACGATATCACCAGGTAAAATACGAATATAATGCATGCGCATTTTTCCAGAAATATGGGCGTGAATAATGTGGCCGTTTTCGAGCTTTACTTTGAATTGAGCATTTGGCAAAGACTCGACAACGACTGCTTCAACTTCAATAACATCTGTTTTTGCCATTTAACTTACCTCCTTTTCAAGTGTTAATATTTCATAACCGTTTTTCGTAACAACGACCGTATTTTCGTAATGGCTTGAAATTTTTCCGTCTTTCATTTTGACGCTCCAACCATCACGAGCGACATAAGTATCTGGTTTACCTATTGCAACCATTGGCTCAATCGCTAAGCACATTCCTTCTTTTAATGTTGGACCTGTATTAGGTAAACCAACGTTAGGAATAATTGGATCCTCGTGTAAGTTTTGACCAATCCCATGACCAGTATAACCACGAGGAAGTGAATAACCATGCTTTTCATTATGTGTTTGAATGGCGTGTGAGATATCACCAAGACTAACACCAGGTTTAATTAAAGCAACGGCTTTGAAGAATGACTCTTCAGTTACTTCGATAAGCTTTTTAGCTAAGGAAGTAACTTTTCCGACAGGGTACGTTCGTGCTGCATCAGCACAATACCCTTTATACGTCACGCCAACATCAAGTGAGACGATATCCCCTTCTTTTAATATAATTTTTTTACTAGGGATGCCATGAACTAAGACGTCATTAACACTTAAACAAACTGATGCTGGAAAGCCGTTATAATTTAAGAAGGTCGGGCTTCCTAAGTTTTCACGAATTATTTGCTCACATATTTTATCTAACTCATAAGTTGATAAACCGGGCTTAATAATTTGTTCGGCTTTAAGAAAAACTTTGGCGATAATTTGCCCCGCGCTTGCCATTAAAGCAATTTCACGTGGCGTTTTAAGAATAATCACTTATTCGTTTTCCTCAACGAGCGACATGATTTGTTTTAATAAAACATTTAAATCTTGTGTTCCATCAAAACTATGTAAAAGTCCACTTTTTTTGTAAAAATCAAGTAAAGGTCTTGTTTGTTCATAATAATGACCTAAGCGAACGCGAAGTGCTTCTTCATTATCGTCTGCTCTTTGGATAAGTGGACCACCACAAACATCACAAACGTTTTCGACTTTTGGTTTCATCGTGTCGATATGATAAGGAGTGCTGCAAACTTTACAAACACGACGGCCACTAATGCGGCGAATTAATTCCTTTTCATCGGCATCGATATTAATAACGAATTGGACAGGACGATTAATTTCTTTAGTTATTCCTTCTAAAGCCATTGCTTGAGGAATTGTTCTTGGGAAACCATCGAGTAAATAACCATGTTGACAATCGTCTTTGGCGAGTCGCTCGCGCACAATCGCGTTTGTCACATCATCAGGTACTAGATGTCCATCATCTATATACCGCTTAGCAAGAATTCCGAGTTCACTTCTTTCTTTAATTGCTTCGCGAAACATATCTCCAGTAGAAATATGTGGTATATCATATTTGTTAACTAGGCGTTTAGCTTGTGTGCCTTTACCTGCACCAGGCGGGCCCATTAAAATCATTGTAATCATAAACTAAAAGCCTCGTCTTCCGCTGCCAGATGATGCTTCTTCAAAACTTTTACCAGCTAAAAGTCCATCAATTTGATTATTAATTTCAATCGCAACACCAGCAACAATAATTAATCCTGTACCACCAATTGCTAAGCTTGAGTTATCACCAAATATTCCGCTTAATGTTAAAACAACAGGTAAAGCTGCAATAAAGGCTAAGGAAAGTGCTCCCATAACGGTAACACGATTAACAACTTTTTTAACATAGCGTTCAGTTTCACTACCTGGGCGAATCCCAGGAATGTAACTACCATTTTTACGGAAGTTATCAGCAAGTGTTGGCGGATCAATTTGCATATTTGCATAAAAGAAAGCAAATAAAATAATTAAGATTAAGTAAAGAATAAGACCCCAAGGCATATTCCAAGTTGTATCATTAATGCCTGGCATTTTTGTCATTTGTGAATATGAGAATATTTTTAACCATTCGGCGTCAACATTTGAACTAACAAAACTTGCGATGACGGAAGGGGCCATTAAAATTGAACTCGCAAAAATAACAGGGATAACTCCAGATGAGTTTAATTTAATTGGCAAGAAACTAGCACGGGCCATCGATTGACTTTGACCGCCACTTTTACCTGAATGTTGAACGGGTATTTTTCGCTTTGAAAGTTCAATGAAAACAACAAAAGCGATAATTAAAACAAACGCTAAAATATAAATACTAAATTGAAATGCACCTTTAACTAGTTCATTCGTTCCATGACCCATGTTCATTTTAACCCACTTGCGGAAAGCAGTCGTAATTTGAATTGGAAGGTTACGAACAATCCCGGCAAAAATAATAACCGAAATACCATTTCCTAAACCTTTTGCAGTAATTTGATCACCAAGCCACATCGTTAACATCGCACCAGCTAAAATAATCGTCACAATATAAGCATATGACCAAAAGTTCAAACTCATAGTAATCGAAATATAGTCGCTATTCTCCATTGTTTTAATAATTCCATACGCCTGAACCGCGCCAAGAAGTAATGTTAAATAACGTGTCGCCATTTCTGACTTTTTACGGCCAAATTGACCTTGTTTTGATAATTCTGTTAAGGCTGGTAAAACGTCTTTTGATAAAAGTTGGATAATAATACCAGCTGTAATATATGGACTAACACCAAGAGCAAAAATCGAAAAGTTCGATAAAGCTCCACCACCTAGCATATCCATCATTGAAATCATATTGGCTGTTTCTAAGGCTTTGGCAAGGTCTTCACTAACTTTAACACCTGGAACAGTAATCGCCGCACCAATCCGAACAACAAATAGGATCATTATCGTAAAGAAAATACGGTTAACGATTTCTTTATTTTTAAAGATTGAGACGAGTTTATTCATTTTAAATTACCTCGACTGTGCCGCCAGCATTTTCAATTGCTTCTTTAGCTTTTTTTGAAAATTTATTTGCTTGAACAGTAAGTTTTTTTGTTAATTCACCATTGCCTAAAATTTTAAGACCATCATGTTCTTTTTTAATAAAACCTTCTTCAATTAAAAGGGCACTTGAAATAATCGTGCCATCATCAAAGACATTTAATTGATTAACATTAATATAAGCATATGTTTTACGATTAATGTTTTTAAAACCAAATTTTGGTAAACGACGATATAAGGGCGTTTGTCCACCTTCAAAGCCAGGTGCTTTTCCACCACCTGAACGAGAGTTTTGGCCCTTATGACCACGACCAGAAGTTTTGCCTAGACCACTACCAATTCCGCGGCCCCGACGTGTTTTTGTGGTAACCGAGCCATCAACATTTTTTAATTCATGTAATTTCATCGTTTAGCCTCCTATTTTCCACGTAAGCGTTTAACTTTTTCAACTGAAAGTAAACTACTTAAACCATTATGTGTCGCACGAATAATATTAATTGGCGCACGACTGCCATAAACTTTTGAATAAACATTTTTAATGCCAGCGAGCTCTAAAACTGCACGAACCGGTCCACCAGCAATAATTCCTGTACCATCAGGTGCAGGTTTTAAGAAAACTTCACAAGCACCAAATTTACCAATAACTTCATGTGCAATTGTATCGTTTTTAACAATATTTACGTTATGTAAGTTAGCTTTTGCATTGTCTAATGCTTTTTTAATAGCATCAGGTACTTCAAGAGCTTTGGCGTTAGCAAAGCCATAACGACCTTTCATATCACCAACGACAACAAGAGCTGAGAAACGTAAACGACGTCCACCTTTAACCGTTTTACTTACCCGGTTAATATTAACAACGCGTTCTTCAAACTCTTTTTCAATTGGCCGACGGAAACGTTGATTACGTCCACGACCTGGGCGCGGTGAATAGTTAGGATTACCTTGTCCTTGTTGAGGACGACGAGTGCGTGGTGCTCTTTGTTGATCCGAACTTACTTTTGGTTCTTGAGTTTTATTAGGAGAATCAACTTTTTCGACTAAATCTTGTTTTTTATCTTCCATTATTTTTCTCCTTAAAATACTAAGCCAGCTTTACGTGCGGCTTCTGCTAATGCTTTGACACGACCATGATATTTATAACCACCGCGGTCAAAGACGACTTTATTAATTTGTTTTTCTAGAGCTAGTTTAGCAATTGCTTCGCCAACTAAAGCTGCGGATGCTTTATTACCGCCATTTTCTAGCTTTAAAGCAACACTAGAAGCGTGAGCTAAAGTAACACCTAATTCATCATTAATAATTTGAGCTTCGATATGAGCGTTTGAACGAAAGACACATAGACGTGGACTTGTGGCCGAGCCACTAACCGTTTTGCGAACACGTGCGTGACGTCTTTTACGAAGAACATTACGACTTTCTTGTTTAATCATACTTTACCTCCTATTTAGCGACGCCAGCGCGCTTCCCTTCCTTACGACGAATGTATTCGCCAGCATATTTAATACCTTTACCAAGATATGGTTCAGGTTTACGAACTTCACGAATACGAGCGGCTGTTTGGCCAACTGCTTGTTTGGATATACCATCAACGTAAATTACGTTCGTACTTTTTTCTTTAAGTGAAATCGTCACTCCTTCTTCTGGAGTAATAACGACATCATGAGCATAGCCAATATGTAAAACTAAGTCAGCACCGCGCATATTTGCCCGATAGCCTTTTCCAACGATTTCTAAAGTTTTACGAAAGCCTTCACTAACACCAACAACTGCGTTATAAAGCAAAGAGCGAAATGTCCCGTGGTTTTGACGGCTTGTTCTTAGTTCGTTGTCGCGTGTAACGCTAATTTGTTCATCACTAATCGTGAGTGAAATGTGCTCAGGAATTTTAACTTCTAACGTACCTTTTGGACCTTTAACGTGAGCAATGTCGTTTTTAATTTCAACATTAACACCGCTCGGAATTTTAATTTCTTTTTTACCAATTCGTGACATAATTACCACACATAAGCGAGAACTTCGCCACCGATTTTTAATTCACGGGCTTTTTTATCGCTCATAACTCCTTTGCTAGTTGAAATAATCGCAATGCCTAAACCACGTAGGACGCGAGGTAGTTTTTCATATCCAACATTAACGCGTAAACCTGGTTTGGAAATCTTTTTTAAACCGGAAATAACACGTTCTTTATTGTCAGCATATTTTAAATAAATCGTTAATTCTTTTTTTGTATCGCCTTCGACTTTATAATCGAGTATAAAACCTTCTTCGAGTAAAATTTTAACGATTTCAACTTTCATTTTACTTGAAGGCACACTAACGCTATCATAACGCATTTGATTAGCGTTACGAATAACAGTAAGCATTGCAGCAATTGGATCTGTCATCATATTCTTATTCTCCTTTTACCAACTCGACTTCTTAAGTCCAGGGATTTCGCCTTTATAAGCTAATTCGCGGATACAAATACGACATAATTGAAATTTTTTGTAAACCGCACGTGGTCGTCCGCAACGAATGCAACGTGTGTATTCGCGAACTTTGAATTTCTTCGGACGTGACCAAGTTTCAACTTTACCTTTTTTTGCCATTTTGTTACCTCCTACTTCCGAAACGGCATCCCAAAGCCGCTTAATAATGTAAATGCTTCATCATCACTTTTAGCAGTTGTAACAATAACAATGTCTAAACCGCGAATTTTACTAACTTTGTCATAATCAATTTCTGGGAAAATTAATTGTTCTTTAACACCTAATGAATAATTACCATGACCATCAAATGCGTTACGGCTAACACCACGGAAGTCACGAACACGTGGTAAAGCAATCGCAATAACTTTATCTAAAAAGTCATACATTTTCATACCACGTAAAGTCACTTTACAACCAATCGATTGTCCTTCTCTTAATTTAAAATTAGCAATTGATTTTTTGGCTTTCGTAATAACTGGTTGTTGACCAGTAATTTCACGTACCTCACGAACTGAATCTTCGAGTAATTTAGCGTTAGTAAGAGCATCACCAACACCAACATTAACGACGATTTTATGTAGTTTGGGCACTTGCATAACTGATGAATAATTATATTTTTCCATCATTTTTGCAATGATTTCTTGTTCATATTTAACTTTTAAGCGATTTTTAACACTTAAAGGAGCAGAAGCTTTTTTAACTACTTCAGTTTTTTCTTTTTTAACTTCAACTTCTTTGGTCGTTTCTTTTTTAGCTGCGGGTTTTTTTTCTGCTTCCTTTGGAGTAACAGTTTTCTTTTCTGTTTCTTTTTTAACTACAGGTTTGCTTGTAGCTTCTTTTTTTTCTACGACTTTTTTCGTAGTTGCTTTAGGGGCTGCAGGTTTTTTAACCGCCTCTTTAGGAGTCGACGTTTTTTTCGTTGTCGTTACTTTTTTTTCTTCCATAACTTACATTTCTCCTTTAATCAATTTTCGTACCGCTTTTTTTACTTACACGGATTTTTTGATCTTTTTCACGAACAATTTTAACGCGTGTCGGCTTTTTCGTTTTTGGATCAACGAGTTGCACATTTGAGGCATCGATTGGAACATACATTTCGACAATTGAACCTTCGGGTGTTTGCTGTGAAGGTTTACGATGTCTTTTATGAACGTTAACGCCTTCAACGACGACTTTATTTAATTTTGGATAAACGGCTTGAACAATGCCTTCTACTCCTTTGTCGCCGCCACTTATGACGATAACTTTATCTCCCTTTTTAATTTTCATAATCCATATCTCCTTATAAAACTTCTGGGGCTAAGGAGACGATTTTCATATATCCTTCGCCTTTATCACGTAATTCGCGCGCAATTGGACCAAAAACACGCGTACCAATTGGACCACCTTCTTCACTTAATAAAACAATCGCATTATCATCAAAAGCAATTGTTGAGCCATCGGGGCGATTAATCGGAAACTTTGTCCGAACGATAATACCTTTAACAATTTGTCCTTTGCGAACTTTAGAATTAGGAATAGCGGTTTTTACTGAACATAAAACGATATCCCCAACACTTGAAAAACGACGTGAGCCACCACCAAAAAGGCGAATGACACGAACGCTTTTTGCACCGGAATTATCAGCAACGACTAAATTTGTTTCATTATGAATCATTTATTCGACCTCCTTAACTTCTTCTGAAGGTTCACTAGTTTCTTCAGTTTCGTCTTTAACTTCAACTTCAACAGTAGGAACTTTTTCTTCAGCTACTTCTTTTTCAACTGTTTCTTGTTCAACTACTTCTTCTAAAACTGGTTGTTCAACAACTACTTCTTCAACTGTTTCTTGTTCAATTAAAGCGGCTTCAATTTCTTCGGCCTTAATCGTTTCAATTGAACGTACATCAACGCTAACTAAACGATAACGTTTTAAAGCGCTTAGTGGACGGCAACCCATAATAGTTACTTGATCGCCCATTTTTGCTTCATTTAATTCGTCGTGAGCATAATATTTTTTATCGTATTTAACTCTTTTTTTATACATCTTATGTTTTTTATAAGTGCTAACTAAAACGACGATGGTCTTATCCATTTTGTCACTGACGACTTTGCCAGAATAAGTTGGACGTTTTACTCTTTCATTCATATCTCTTGCTCACCTCTTATTTAATTCCTAATTCACGTTCGCGTTGAATCGTATAAACACGAGCGATATCTTTGCGGACTTGACGGATTTCTTCACCACGTTCTAATTGGCCAACGGCCTTTTTACGACGTAAGTGAAATAATTGCTCCTTAAGCAAATAAACTTTTTCTTTTAATTCTTCATTCGACATTTCGCGTAATTCTTTAATCTTCATCTTTACACTTCCTCTTGATCGGCTTTAGAAATAACACGGCATTTAATTGGTAATTTGTACGCGGCAAGACGTAAAGCCTCGCGTGCGTCTTTTTCATTAACACCAGCAATTTCAAACATAATCCGATTTTTCTTTACAACAGCTACCCAACTATCGGGACTACCTTTTCCTGAACCCATCCGAACTTCAGCGGGTTTTTTAGTACGAGCTAAATGTGGGAAAATGCGAATCCAGATTTTTCCTGTTCTTTGCGTGTAACGGCTAAGAACAATCCGGGCTGATTCAATTTGACGGTTACTAATCCATCCACCGGTAACGGCTTGAAGACCATATTCGCCAAAATGAATTTCGGTGCCGCCCTTAGCTAAGCCTTCATAACTTATACGATGGGGGCGACGGTATTTTGTTCTTTTTGGTTGTAACATCTTATTCTTCTCCTTCCGTCACTGTCTTTTTTTCTTCAGGGATAATTTCTCCCCGACAAATCCAAACTTTAACACCTAAACGACCATAGGTCGTGTGCGCTTCTACATGTGCGTAATCAATATCGCTACGTAATGTATGTAGAGGCGTCGTGCCTTCTTTATAACCTTCCGCACGGGCAATGTCGTGTCCGCCTAAGCGACCAGAGACTTGGGTTTTAATACCTTTTGCACCGGCTTTACGAACGTTTTGAATCGCTCTTTTTTGTGCGGTTCTAAACGATGCGCGATTTTCTAATTCATTAGCAATCCATTGAGCGACAAGGTTTGCATCTAAATATTGTTCTTTAACTTCAACAACCGTAATACGCGTTGTCCCACTTTTAACTTTTTTACGTAACTCTTTCGTAATGCGGTTAATATTTTCGCTAGACTGTCCAAGGACAACACCAGGACGACCAACGTGGACAAAGATATTAACTAAATGTCCTTTGTCGGTTTTGACTCTTTCAATTTCTACACGAGATAATAAAGCGTCTTTAAGTTCTTTTTTTAAATATTTACGAATAAGTAGATCTTCTTTAATAAATTCAGCGAATTCTCCTTTATCAGCATACCAACGTGAATTCCAATTTTTATAAATTCCGATTCGTAAACCTACTGGATTAACTTTTTGTCCCATATATTACTCCTGTCTAGCTTTCACACTCACATAAATGTGACAAGTTCTTTTAATAATGCCGGATGCTGAACCTTTAGCACGTGGACGATAGCGTTTTAAACGGAAACCGTCATTAACATAAATCGTATGGATGTATAAATGTTCTTCTTTCATCTCGTAATTGTTAATTGCATTAGCGGCAGCGCTTTTAATAACTTTGACAACTGCTGGTGTTGCTGAGCGATTAACGTTTGCTAAGATACCAAGAGCTTCATTAACATTTTTCCCACGAACTAAATCAACGACAAGGCGAGCTTTTCTAGGAGTTACACGCACGTCATGCGCAATTGCATGAGCTACTGTGACTTTTGGTTTAGCAGGAACAACAGCTTTTTCCTTTTCGGGTTTAGCTTTTTTTGTTGCTTTTGCATCCTTAACTTCTTTTTTTGGTTTGACAGCTTTTTCTTTAACTTCTACTTTTTCTTTAACTTCTTTTTTTGTCGTAGTTGGTTTTTTCTTCGCTGTTTCTTTTACTTCTGCCATAAACCCTCCTATCTTCTTGCCTTCGCGGCTTTATCTTCTGCCGTGTGACCAGTATGGCCACGATATATTCTTGTTGGAGCAAATTCACCTAATTTATGACCAACCATATCTTCAGTAATATAAACGGTAATATGTTCGCGACCATTATATACAGCAAATGTGTGTTCAATAAATTCAGGAAAAATCGTACTGCGACGTGACCAAGTTTTAATAACTTCTTTGCGATTAGCCTCGTTTAGTTGACAAACTTTTTTCATTAAATGTTCATCACAGAATGGACCTTTTTTTAAGCTTCTTGCCATTTTTTTTACTCCTTCTTACCTATTTCTTTTTACGCCGTCTGACGATTAATTTAGTCGAGGCTTTCTTCTTATTTCTTGTCTTAACACCTAAAGCACGTTTACCCCAAGGTGTCCGTGGAGCATCGCGACCAATTGGCGCTTTTCCTTCACCACCACCATGTGGGTGATCAACTGGGTTCATGACCGAGCCGCGAACAGTTGGACGAATACCAAGCCAACGGCTTTTGCCGGCTTTTCCTTTATTTATAAGGTTAAATTCTTCATTACCAACACTACCAATTGTTGCCCGACATGTTAATAAAATTTTACGCATTTCACCACTAGCTAAACGAAGGATGACGTATTTGCCTTCTTTGCCTAATGTTTGGGCGCTCGTACCAGCTGCGCGACAAAGTTGTCCACCTTTACCTGGCTTTAATTCAATGTTATGAACGATTGTTCCTTCAGGAATACTACCTAACTCCATAGCATTACCAATTTGGATATCAACCTTTTTGCCAGAAATAACTCTGTCACCAACTTTAAGATCTTTTGGTGCAAGAATATAACGTTTTTCTCCATCCAAGTAAGCAACTAAACAAATATATGCGTTACGATTTGGATCATATTCGACTGATTTAACAATTGCGGGGATATCATCTTTATTACGTTTAAAATCGATAATACGATATTTGCGTTTATGCCCACCGCCAATATGGCGTGTTGTGATGACACCACGATTATTACGTCCGCCAGTTTTTTTAATTGTTACAGTTAAACTTTTTTCTGGTTTTGTTTTTGTAATTTCATCAAAACTAACGTTTGTCATATTACGGCGACTAGGTGTAGTCGGTTTATAAGTTTTAATAGCCATAATTTCCTCCTTACTCCTTATTCCTTAAATAAATCTAAGGCTTCGCCTTCTGCAACAGTTATAATTGCTTTTTTAAAGCCTGGAATTGTACCTTTATAACGTCCACCACGACTTGTTTTTTGTGGTAAAACATTAATGATTTTAATATCAGTTGCTTTAACATTAAAAATACGTTCAAAAGCTATTTTAACTTGTGTTTTATTAGCGTTTGGTTGAACTTTAAAAGTTGCCTTATTTTGTTCTTGCATTAAAGTCATTGTTTTTTCAGTAATGACAGGGCTAATAATCGTATCGAAATCTTGAATTGTTGCCCGGGCTATTACTTTTTCAACTTTTTTGGCTTTTTTGCTTGTTGTTTTTTTCGCTGCCATTAGATAAGAGCCTCCTCTAACGATTTAATTGCGTCTTTGCTCATTAAAACATGTTCACTATCTAATAAGTCATAAACAGAGACGTTATCAGGAGTCGTAAGATAAACATCTTTTAAGTTGCGAGCACTTAAAGCAATTTGTTCACTAAATTCATTAAGAACTAATAATGTTTTTCCTTTTAAACTTAGTGTATTTAGAAGTTCAACAAAACTTTTCGTTTTTGTTTCTTCTAAAACTAAAACATCGACAACTTTAAGTCCGTTTTTAACTTTCAAAGTTAAAGCAGATTTAAGAGCTAAACGATGTTCTTTTTTGTTTTGTTTTAATTTGTAGTTTTCATCACCAGTTGGTCCAAAAACAACGCCGCCGCCAACCCAAATCGGTGAACGTCTGCTACCGGCTCGAGCGCGACCTGTACCTTTTTGTCTCCAAGGTTTACGACCGCCACCACGAACTTCGTGACGTTTTTTTGTTTTAGCAATATTTTGGCGTTTGTTTGCTAAATAAACTTTAACAGCATCACGCATAACAACTTCGTTAACTTCAACATTAAAAACTCCACCTTTTAAAGAAAGGGTTGAGACTTTTTCGCCAGCTTGATTATAAACTGGAACACTAACATTTTTAATTTCTGCCATCTTTATTCTCCTCCTTCTTCACTTACAGCGGTTGGAGCTTCACTAACTTCAGCGACAACCGTTGGAGTTTCAATAACTTCGTCAACGACTGGTGTTTCTTCAACTTTTTCTTCGTAATCAACAAGATCCTTAACAATTTGTTTTTGCCCATGTTGTTTTTTAACAGCGCTACGAACCATAACGATCCCTTTTCTTGGACCAGGAACTGCGCCTTTTACGAGAATGTAATTTTTTTCAGCATCAACTTTAACAACTAATAAATTTAAAATTGTTGTTGTTTGATTGCCGTGGTGTCCACCCATTTTTTTGCCAGGTAGAACGCGATTAGTCGGGCGGCCATTGTGCGCCATTGTACCAATGCCGCGATGATAGCCTGAACCGTGTGATTTTGGTCCTAAAGAAAGTCCGTAACGTTGAATAGCGCCTAAGAATCCACGTCCTTTTGAAGTGCCGGTAACATCAACGATATCACCAGTTTTAAACATATCAACAGTTACTTGATCACCAGCTTTGTAGTTGCTTAATTCGTCACCTTTTATTTCAAATAGATGTTTCATCGGTGCAACATTTGCTTTAGCAAAGTGACCTTTTTCTGGTTTATTAAGACGTGATTCACGTTCGTTTTCATAACCGATTTGTAAAGCGTCATAACCATCAGTTTCTACTGTTTTAACTTGAGTAACAACATTTGGTAAAACTTCAATAACGGTCACCGCATACATCGTTCCGTCCTCGGCAAAAACTTGTGTCATGCCCATTTTTCGTCCAATGATAGATTTCACTCGTCTTGCCTCCTTTATAATTTGATATCGATATCTACTCCACTTGGCAACGTAAGTTTTCTTAACGTATCAATCGTTTCTTTCGTTGGGCGGGTAATATCAATGAGTCGTTTATGTGTTCTAATTTCGAATTGTTCACGAGCATCTTTATACTTATGAACAGCACGCAAAACTGTATACACTTGTTTTTCCGTCGGAAGCGGAATGGGGCCAACGACACCGGCACCAGTTTTATTCGCCACTTCTAAGATTTTAGCTACACTTAGATCAAGAATTTTATGATCGTAAGATTTGAGGCGAATCCGAATCGTTTTTTCTTTTGCCATGAAATTTCCTCCTATATCAGGCATTGACGATGCACTTTACGAATTCCCTGTCACCCCTTCATGACAACGCCTGTGGGTGTATCAGCAACCTCGCAAATTAACGCTAGCGTCAACCTTGAATATACTACCTAAAAACTAATATCAAGTCAAGATAAATATATTTATTATTAAAGGACGGGGGAGAAATTAAGCTAAAAATTTAAAAAAATATAAGAGAAAAGCGATCGAAAAAAAATCAAAATGTTATAAAATCACCTATTTTATTTATGCTTTTTTGGATAAATTGAGTACTCGCAACCACAATAATCTTGCTGATATAATCCGTAAGAATCTCGCATTTCACGAGCAATATTTATACCCATTTTCTTCTTAAAATCACTATAAAAATATTTAGTTTTTTTGTAGTTTTTTTCTATATTAGCACCTATTTTATTTAATACTTGAGCGTTTTTATGACTAGAAATTGTTAAAGCAGTTGTAAAAAAATCAAAATTATTCTTATCGGCGTAAGTAAATCCATCACGTAAACGTTTTTCAAAACAAACATAACAACGGGCCCCGCCTTCTAATTCACTTGCAAAGGGCTTTAAACATTCTTTAAATTTATCATAATCATAATTTGTAACGACAAGTTGTACTTGAGCTTTTTCTTTATTCATAAAATCATTTAAAAATTTTTTTAACTCTCCTAACCTTTTGTCGTGTTCTTCTTTTGGATAAATATTTGAGTTATTAAAATAAATTGTTACTTGAAAATACTTAATCAAAAAAAGAAGCGGATAAGTTGCACAAGGAGCACAACAAGCATGAAGTAAAAGGGTAGGTTTCTCTCCCTTTTCTTCTAATGAAGAAATAATGTCTAATGATTTTAAATAATAGTTAATTTTTTCCATAAAAAAACATTGCGTCTCCAAAGCTAAAAAACCGATATTTTTCACTAATTGCATGTCGATAAATATCTAAAATAAACTCTCGTCCTGCAAAAGCTGAAACTAACATTAACAAAGTTGATTTAGGTAAATGAAAGTTTGTTATAAGTCCATCAATAGCCCTAAACTTATGTCCTGGCGTAATAAATAAATTTGTCTTTCCTTCTTCAGGATAAAACTCATTAAATTTTAAATAATTTGCTTCTAAGGCTCTTGTTGAAGTTGTCCCAATTGCAATAATACGACGTCCTTCTTTTTTAGCTAAATTTAAAATTTCACAAGTATTCTTTTTAAGAAAGAAAAATTCACTATGCATAAAGTGGTCGTTTGTATCTGTTACTTTAACTGGACGAAAAGTATCAAGCCCAACATGAAGTGTTAAATCGACAATCTCAACACCTATATTTATAAGATTTTTAAAAATTTCGTTTGTAAAATGAAAGCCGGCTGTTGGCGCGGCACTACTTCCGATCATTTTTGCGTATATTGTTTGATAACGACTATTATCACTTAGCTGACTTTTAATATAAGGAGGAAGAGGCATTAAACCAATTTCATTTAAAATTTCTAAAAATAAACCGTCGTAAACAAATTCTAACATTCGTAGGCCTTCGTCTTTAACTTCAAGACATTTAGCTTCTAAAACACCTTCTTTAAAAATTAGAATTGTTCCTTTTTTAACGACTTTAGCATTCCCAACAAGACATTCCCAAACATTATTTTTACCTTCTTTTAGAAGTAGAACTTCTACTTTTGCATTTGTTTCTTTTTTAGTTGCAAAAAGACGCGCTGGTAAAACTTTTGTATTATTTCTTACTAAAACGTCTCCCTTTTTAAAATATTTAACAATATCATAAAATTGTTCGTCCTTAAATGTTTGGTCTTTGACATTAACGGCTAATAAACGCGAATGGTCACGCTTAATCGAAGGCGTTTGAGCAATTAAAGACTCAGGTAAATAATAATCAAATAAATCAACTTTCATTAAAAACCTTTTTCATCATTAAATTTTTCATACACTTCTTTTTTAAAATCTAAAAAGCGATCTTCTTGAATTGCCTTACGGACTTGTTCGGTTAAAGATATAAGGAAGCGTAAATTATGAATTGATAAAAGTCTTTTTCCAAACGTTTCATCACTAATATATAAATGCCTCAAGTAAGCTTTTGTATAATTTTGGCAAGTGTAGCAATCGCAGTGAGGATCTAATTTTGAAAAATCTTCTTTATATTCAGCACGTTTAATATTTACTCGACCTAAACTAGTCATTAAAGCACCATGACGAGCAATACGTGTAGGTAAAACACAATCAAACATATCAACACCTAAGGCGATGCCTTCCAAAAGAAAATCAATTGAACCAACACCCATTAAATATCTTGGTTTGTTTAAAGGTAAATAGGGAATAGATTGTTTAACCATTTTAATAAAAATATCCTTAGGTTCGCCAATTGAAGTGCCACCAATTGCATATCCATCAAAGTCAAGTTCAACTAATTTTGTTGCAGAAAGTTTTCTTAAAT